>DLGS01000336.1 GCA_002482815.1 Bacteroidetes bacterium UBA7688 | reverse complement strand
TTTTTCCTCCGCCACATAAAGAAAACCAGTTCCCTTCGGTCCCAGCATCCATTTGTGACAGCAACCTGAATAAAAATCACAGCCGATATCTTTTAAATCCACCAAAATCATCCCGGGAGGATGTGCGCCATCCAAAAAACTGAGAATGCCCCTTTTCTTAGCCAAAGCACAGATTTCCTTTACTGGCAAAACCTGACCGATTGTACATGGGATGTGAGGTACACTAAACAGTTTTGTTTTTGGTGTAATAGCATTAGTGATGTTAGTTAATGTTTCCTCAGCTGTTTTTCCCAAAGAAATGACAACCATTTTTACCCCCGACAATTTCCAGCGATTTAACCAGGGACTGGCATGTCCAACATGTTCATTATTGGTTATGATTACCTCATCACCAGCTTTTAATGATAAACCCCAACACACAATATTAATGCCTTCAGTGACATTATGAGTCAATGTAATTTCACTTTCCTTCGTATTCAAAAATCTTGATAGTGCACTAAGCACATCGTCTTCTCCGCCACCATACCGTCCTTGTGTATCCACCGCACCCATATCATCCTGAACAGCCTTTAAAACAGGATAAGGTGAAACACCTATGGTTCCATTATTTAAAAAAATCTTTTTGTTGCTTAAAGGAAATTGAGCACGTATTCTTTCCCAGTAATGAGATTCTCGCTCTGATTCATTTTGCGCTAAGGAAACAGGTTTGGCCGACAGGTCAAAATTACCTAATGCCAATGCTCCGGTAAGCCAGGCTGAATTGAGAAGAAAATTTCTGCGTGAATACATAGGCTCCAAGTTATATAAATTAATAATACAAATACTTAATTCACCGATTTTCGACCGTAAAAAGTAAGGAAGCTAAAATCGAAACTGCTATTTAGTGGTATATTTGGTCTTCATTTTCAAAAAAGCAACTATCTCTTTCTTTTCAATAAAAACAAAATAATATGCTCAAACAAAAAATTTTGACTGCTGCTATAATGGCCATATCTCTGCCATCATTTGCGCAAAAGCCGGCAAATTTCTTTACCACAAAACTGTCCAATGGTTTGGAAATACTCGTAGTGGAAGACAAAACAGTACCTCTTGCAACTGTAGAAATTACTACCAAAAATGGTTCTTATACTGAAAGCCCGGAATTTAACGGATTGAGCCATTTATATGAACATATGTTTTTCAAAGCGAATAAAGATTACCCAAGTCAGGAAGCCTATATGGCGCGTGTGCGCGAATTGGGAATCGTATTTAATGGTACAACTTCTGAGGAACGTGTAAATTACTTCTTCACCTTACCAAAAACCAATCTTGAAAATGGCCTGAAGTTTATGAACTCAGCTATTCGTCATCCTTTATTTCTTGCAGAGGAAATGAAAAAGGAAAACGTTGTTGTTGATGGCGAATTTCAACGCAATGAATCGAATCCCTTTTTCCCCTTGCTGGATGCTATGAATCATTCGCTCTGGGGGGATTTATACAGCCGTAAAAATGTTATCGGAGACCACGAAATCATCAATACTGCCACGCCTGAAAAAATGAATGCCATTAAAGAAAAATATTACTGGCCAAACAATTCGATGTTGATTGTATCCGGTGATGTAAATCATGATGAGGTCTTTGCAAAGGCTAAAGTTTTATTTGCCGATTGGAAATCTTCCGGCTTTGATCCGTTTACCAAATTTCCTGTGCCGGAGTTTAAACCATTATCCAAAACTGATTATTTTATTACCGAATCACCCATTGCACAAGTCCCAATTGCAATGATGGCCTGGCACGGCCCGGATACCCGAAATGACCGTCCTGCAACGTATGCAGCGGATGTATTTTCCTTTGTCCTTTCTCAAAACTCAAGCAAATTTCAAAAAGAACTGATTGATAACGGACTTGCTTTGCAAGCAGGTGTCAGCTATCAAACCCAAAAGCATGTTGGTCCGATTCAGGTATTTGTTGTACCCAATCCGGCGAATGTCCCTGCTTGTATTGAAGCCTTAAAAAAACAAATTGCACAATGGGATGCTGCTGATTATATCACAGACGAACAAATTGAAACAGCAAAACGCCAATTAGAAATTCAATCATTACAACAATTCGATGTAACCTCACAGTTATCTCATACGCTGGCTTATTGGTGGTGCAGTGCCGACCTTCAGTATATGTATGATTATGTCAATAACCTGAAAAAAGTTACCCGTGCCGATCTTCAGAATTATGTCCGTAAGTATATAAAAGACAAAAATTACAGCGCCGGTTTACTTCTAAATCCACAGCAAAAAGAGCAATTAAAACCGGATACTTTCTGGAAAAAATAATTGTCAGGAACTAACATTTTTCACTCAAAATATTTTTACAATCATGATATTCAAAAAAATTGGCGCAGCACTAATATTTTTAGCACTCGCTTCTCCATCTCAAGCCCAAACCACTGAAATGACAGTGAACGGCCTTAAAGTAATTTTCAAAACTTCAACAAAACAAACGGTAAGCGCAGTAATGTTTTTCAAAGGAGGCACTTCCAATTACACCGAAAAACAACAAGGAATTGAAAGCCTGACACTCGGAGCAACAACTGAATGTGGCACTAAAAAGTATAACAAGGATGCTTTTAAAGACATTGCTGACAAATACAGCATCAGCCTTGGAGGTTCTTCTTCTTATGATTATGGCTATATCAATATGAGTTGCGTAAAACCTTATTTCAAAGAAGGCTGGGACTTATTTTCGCAAGCAATTACCAACCCCGTTTTCGATGAGAAAGAATTGGGAATGCTGCAACAAAAACTGGTGGCGAACCTAAAACAGGAAGAGGGAAATCCTGACACAAAACTGAGCCAAATGGCAATGAGCAATACGTTCAAAGGCACCCGTTATGCATTCCGTCCAAGTGGAACTCCTGAATCAATTGCAGCATTTTCACAATCAGATGTTGCGAATTATTACAACAGTGTTTTGTTGAATAAAAGCCGTATGCTATTGGTGGTTGTAGGGAATATATCTGCAGAAGAATTAAAATCACAAGTAGAAAAAGCATTTGCTACAATACCATCTGCTGCAGTTTCACCAATGGGTTTTGGCACGGCCGCTGATTTCCGTATACAGGCAAATACAACCAACATTGAGAATCGCGAACTGGCAACCAATTACATTATGGGCTTTATGGGCGCGCCAAAAGTGACCGACAAAAGCTTCAATGCTTACCGCCTTGCATTTGACATTTTGAGTGATAAACTTTTTGAAGAAGTGCGCACAAAAAGAAATCTTTCTTATGCCCCTTCTGCTTTTGCCAGTGGTGGATTTCAGCCTTATTCAGGCATTTATGTTACGACTACAAAACCTAAAGAAGCGGTAACGGTAATGGTGGACGAAATAAAACGTTTGCGTAATAATGGCTTTACGGCTGTTGAGTTGCGTGATGCAAAAAGTCAGTTTGCTACATCCTATTTTATGAAAAACGAATCGAATGGTGCTATTGCGATGGCACTCGGTATCGCCGAGATCCGTAGCAGCTGGAAAAATGAAGAAACTTTCCTTGACCAAATAAATGCGGTAACCCTGGCCGAAATGCAAAGCACATTTGCAGACTACACCAACGGAATCCAATGGAATTATTTAGGAAAAGAAGCTGAGGCTGACAAAGAGGCCTTTGGAAAATTGACGAAGTAATCTCTCTAATAAGTGTAAAAAAACCACGATAAAAATCGTGGTTTTTTTATGCCTTGTTGTTTATCTTATTTATTGTTGGGGTATTCATTAATCCAATGAAAACCTCTTTTTGTCAACTCGTATTCCGGTATGCTATCTTTAATTAAAAGAATAAAAACCCTGTCCTTGTTTATGTTGCCCTTAAAAGACAACACGTTTGAATCCGGAGTTGCATATTCCAAAAACCCGGAATCCTTGTTTCCTTTCCTTCGTGTCAGCGTAACAAAATTACCGGAATTCACAGACTCCATATTGTAACGCAGTGAGCTGTTGTCAGAAAATTTTACACACAAATTGTATTCCCCTTCAACAATTACCTGCTTCCAGTCCTTTTCATTATCAAGGCTATCTGCATCGGTATGAATCATTGATTTTACTGTGTAAACACCATACAGTCTTGTTTTCGGAGCATTGTCCCCATACAATTTTTCCATTTCCATTACTTCAATTCCCGCTATTATAATAACATGTACTAAAATTGCACCTTTGAAAATGTACTTAATAATCCTAAGCAATTTCACCTTTAATTCAGGTCCAGGAATTACCGGCAAATTGATTGCTCTTCCGGTAAAAAAGAAAATAAATAAGCGTTTTGCATCCCGCAGTAATAAAAACAAAGTCATTACAACAAGCATGGTAGACAATATTTTTACCGGCACATCATAGCAGTAATTTACTGCCATAACATTAGTTGTAGTCATCAATGCTATCAGCAAGCCTGCAGTCATTGTCCTGCGGAAAAGCAACAAGATACCTGCCAATTCTGCGATGCCCATAAACAAGTTATATCCTTTTGAAAATCCGAGAAAAGCCCAGGCTAAACCCATAGGAGAAGATTCTCCATAAGTTTCATTTAATCGGTAAAGGTCCGGAGCAGGAAACTGACATTTAAACACTTTGACCAAACCATAGTTAATCAGCATACAGCCAACATAATATCGGATAAATGTAGAGAGCCAGTAATATAGAATGCTATAATTGGTGCGTCCTCTGTCAGCGAAGGACCAGATAACTGCGCCAAATGTTGAGAATAAAAAGATAGTGAATACAATTACATAATCGTAAGTCGTATCACCACTGCCATTGGTAAAAACGGTTATTTCATATGGCAAATGAAGGATGCACTTTCCTACCCATGGAATAAAGTAATGTAGTGGCTCTTCGATTAGGGAACTCACAAAATAAAACAAGGGATAAGCTCCATTGTTTTCTAAAATAATAAACAGGCAAAAAAACAGAAAAGCAAAACGGAATAAGAACTTTTCTGCAGGATTCCATACAGAAGGATAATTCAGGTTAGGTTCGTTCATCCTTTTTTTATTCCAAAAATAAAGGATTTGCTCATATGTTTTAATTGAAAAGGTGCAACAACGTAAAATCCTGCAAAGGCATGATTCACGTGTGTTGCACCTTAGTAATATTTGCCCCGAGGCAAAACTTTAGGGTACTTCTACCACATTTAATATCTCATTGATAATATTTTCACTTGTAATATTTTCTGCTTCCGCCTCGTAGGTCAGGCCAATACGATGACGTAAAACATCATGACAAATAGCACGGATATCTTCCGGTATAACATAACCACGGCGCTTGATAAAGGCATATGCTTTTGCTGCCAAAGCAAGACTGATACTCGCTCTTGGAGATGCACCATAACTGATTAATGGTTTCAGCTTATTCAATTTATATTCTTCAGGGAAGCGGGTCGCAAATACAATGTCAAGAATATATTGTTCGATTTTCTCGTCCATATATACTTCACGAACCAGTTTTCTAGCTTTCAAAATATCTTCCGGTTGAACAACAGGATTGATTTTAAGATTACCTGCAGGGTTCAGATTCTGACGGATTACGTGGCGCTCTTCTTCTTTTTTAGGATAAGTGATTACCACTTTCAGCATAAAGCGATCTACCTGCGCTTCCGGCAATTCATAGGTTCCTTCCTGCTCAATCGGGTTTTGTGTTGCCAATACCAGGAATGGCTCTGCAAGTGGATAAGTCTGATCGCTGATCGTCACCTGGCGTTCCTGCATGGCTTCCAGTAAAGCACTTTGCACTTTTGCAGGAGCTCGGTTAATTTCATCCGCCAGAATGAAATTGGCGAAAATCGGACCTTTACGAACTGCAAATTCATGGTTCTGCGGATTGTAAACCATTGTACCTAAAATATCAGCAGGCAACAAATCCGGTGTAAACTGGATACGGGCAAATTGTCCGTTAATTGCCGTAGCCAATGATTTAATCGCAAGTGTTTTAGCCAGGCCAGGCACACCTTCCAGCAATACGTGGCCGTTGGCCAGCATACCTATCAAAAGGCGCTCCACCATATGCTTTTGGCCTACTACTGTCTTGTTCAATTCCATCATCAGCAAGTCTATAAAAGCACTGGCCTGATGAATGCGTTCGTTCAGTTCGCGGATGTCTGTTGAAGAAGCTGTTTGCTCCATTGTATGATGTGATTTTAGTTTTTCGGAAGCCAAAAATAATAGCTAGTCCGTAAAAATGAATTTAAAATTTATGTTTTAACTTTTTCTAAAAAAATTATCCGGATTCCTTTACCCTATGATGGTACGCAAGGACGGCTCTGAGTTTCGTATAAGTAATCTCAGGAGGGAGATTTTCTTTTAGAATACTACCACTCAGTCCATCCAGTTCCTTTATTTTTTTCAATACCAAAGATAGTTCAGAAGGCGTCACAAACTCAGTTACTTCCAACTCTCCTGTTCCCACAAATTGTGTCAGATGTCCTTCAATTGTGCTGATGGCCATACTGCGTGCGGTTGCAATTTCTTCTACCGTTTTGCCTTCTTTATACATATCGAAAGTAATAACTTTACTGGCTCCCACATCCTTCTTAGCATTCGCTTCCTTTTCTTCTTCTTTTGTTTGCGAAGCAAAGAATTTCTTTTTATCCTCTGCAATCATATCCAGCAATGAGGCGATATCCGTGCCTGTGTTCAAACCAACCGCAAGCTTTCCTGCCTGATCAATCTGCATTTTTTTTCTTTGCAATTGCAGGACAATAAACCGTAATTGTGCGATATACTTTTTAGTTCTTGGTTTTACTTTAAATTCAACAATATGAGTGACAATAACGGTTTCCAATTCCGTAAGTTCCTTTAGAAAATAAGCAGATGCAGCAGAAGTTCTTTCCTGTAAGTGTTTATAATCCGGTCGCTGGCCGGTACTAAATACAGAAACCAAATGCCGGTTAAATTTTTGAGCCACTGTTTGCAGTTCGTTTGCTTTATCACTCCATTTCAGTGCAAGAATTACAGCGTCTGCCTTGTCAGGAATAGCAGATTTTGAAAAGCTCATGTAATTTTCTTTATACGCTTCGCAAAGCTTATCCAGGTCAAAGCTTTCCAGCAATTTCCGGGCAGCAAACTCCTTTTGTTCTTCCTGCAACTCTGCTTCCAGATTTTGTTGGTTCTCCATCTGCGCTGTATAACGCACCACACGCTCATCAGTCATTACCTGAGAAGGATTGATGCGGGTATGCAGCACCAAGCCATCCAGCGATGTAAGCCTGCTGAGTGCAACATAAACCTGTCCGGGCGCGAAAGATGCACCTGCGTCCACAATTGCCCTTTCGAAAGTAAGACCCTGACTTTTGTGAATTGTAATTGCCCAGGCCAAACGAATCGGATACTGGGTAAACGAACCCAATTCTTCTTCGTCCACCTCATCATTGTCCTGGTTGTATTTATAATTGATGTTTCGCCAGGTTTCCTTCTCCAGTTCCATCTCAGTTTTATCATCCAGTTCCACATAAATCTTCCCCATATTGATGCGGGAAATCTTTACAATTTTACCGTTGTAAAACCGACGGTTTTCGCCTTTATCATTTTTGACAAACATGACCTGTGCACCTTCTTTCAGCGGCATCATTTTATCTACCGGTGACACTTTTTCGCCAAAATCTCCTTTCACTACAGCATCGAAATAATGAATTTTATCAGGAAGCTTTTCAAGCTCCGTTTTATTCACCACATCTGCTTTTGCATTGTGTGAAGTAAGAATAATATAGCCGCCATCTTCAGAAGGTGAAAAATCAGGATGATAGCGACGTTCAAGAACTTTCAAATCCTCCGCGTCCGCATTATTATTCCGGATGCTGTTCAACACGCTGATAAACTCTGTATCGCGTTGCCGATAGATTTTCTTCAATTCGATATTCACAATTTTCGCTTCCTGCAACACCATTGCATCGAAGAAAAACGGACTGCTGTAATAAGGGCTCATCAATTGCCATTCCTCGCGATTGACAACCGGGGGCAACTGGTACAAATCGCCGATAAAAAGCACCTGTGCCCCGCCAAACGGCACTTCATATTTCATCCTGGTGTGGCGCATCACCAGGTCGATTGCGTCCAGCATATCTGCCCGCAACATGGACACTTCATCAATGATCAGTAATTCCAGTTCCTGAATCAGCTGACGCTTATTGTGATTGAGACGTAGGTTTTTAAGCAAGGTGTGCTTATTATTAATCTCCATATTTCCGCCACCCCATTCACTCTTATGATCTGCGATATAAGCTCCGAATGGTAATTGAAAAAAAGAGTGCATCGTAACACCACCTGCATTAATTGCCGCCACACCGGTTGGTGCCACAACAGCCATTTTTTTGGGGCAATGTTCCCTTATATATTTTAGAAATGTTGTCTTACCGGTACCGGCTTTACCTGTCAGGAAAATAGGTTTGTCCGTCTGGCAAACATACTTTACAGCAAGGTCAAAATCAGTGTTGGTGGTTTCAATTGCAGACATAGCTGCAAGGTAAGAAATTCGAGGGTTTCAGACGGATAATGAAAGAAAAATACTTGACGAAAAAGTTTATTTATTTACATTTTTAATTTATTTCATTTAAATAAGATTGATACTTCATTACTTATTTATTGAAATGCAAACTGCAACTATTTTTCAATCTCAAATTTAATCTCAAGCTTAAATACAAACTCAATCGCCGGTTCTGCAATTTCAGGATTGATGATGGCGTTAAAACCGGAATTACTTAATTTACTGTAATAAAATGTAGTGGATTGACGCAGGTCCTTTTTGCGGGAATAATCTTCAATACTAACTTCTGTAGTGCTGTTTGGCGTGTAGCTTTTATACAATTGGGTAGGATAATAACTGACAAAACTTTCGCCAAAAATCTGCGACTGCTTTTTCAGTTTCATATTGGTTGCAGTGACATACAGGTCTTTCTTTTTATTGATTACTTCACTGGCTTTTTTGAAAAGGCGCTCATAAATAGCATCCATATCATTCACGATATAATCCACTTTGACAAGATCGTATATCTGATGCTTATGCGCTTCGACAAGCATTTTCTCCAGTATTTTTAAATCCTTAAGCTTGATGATAATATTCTTTTTGACCTCAAAACCTTTCAGATATTGCTCAGAAAGCTTCTCCGTTATTTTGTAATCATAGATTTTATTCTGCGTGGTCATATCGACATACAAATCTTTTTCAGCAATACCCATCTTCTTTATATCAACGATAAACGCAGCAATTCTTTTATTAATTTTTTCATTGCTTTCAATAAGGCTTGCTGATGCCTCTGCCACTCCGAATGTGACGACATAAGATTCAGCCATCTCATTCATTAAAACATTTGCCTGAATCAAAATCGTAGAATCAGACAGGTACACCCTTTCAGCATTCGTATGAAAATTACCGTTTGATTCTCCATAAACCATATTCCCGCTAATCTGTCCAAAAGTGGTTATAGAAAGAAAACTAAAACTTAAGATAAATGCAGCATTCTTCATTTTTAAAAAATGACTTTTATTTATGAATATTTGGGACAATAATAATTAACCGGCAATCCTTACCACCACGTAGCCCACCACAATGAGCAGCAGAACAATCACAACGGCAATCCAGCCCCAGTAATCTTCTGAGAATTTGTTTTTTCTTTTTGGATTGTTGCGCAATATCTCAGTGTGCAATTTCCGGTGCAATTCCGCTACACTGCGTTTTGTTTCGGCAGGATGCATCATTTTGAGACCTTCAATAGCATCCGATTCTGCACTTTCTTCACTCATTAATTCTTCCACCACTCTCAGTTCTTCAGGACTCAGTTTCCCTTCCATATAAGCCATCAGTTGCTCGTCGGTAAGGATAGATTTTTCCTGACCGTCCTGCTCTGAATGATGAATGTCGTTATACTGGCTCATTGGATATCTGGGTTCATTTTTTGTAAAGCAATTTTCAGGTTGCGTTTACCATTCTGCACATAGCTTTTTACTTTTTCGAAGCTAAAGTTAGTGTGTTCCATTATTTCTTTATAGCTCCGTTCTTCAATATAAAATAAGCGGATACAAATTTGTTGCTCGGCGTTAAGACTGCCAATTGCCTGATGCATATTCCGGCGCATCAGTTCATCACTCATCAGCTCCTCGTGTGTTTTACTTTCAGCGGCAACAAGATGATTCAAAGCTTCTTCGGGTGCGTAATAATTGCTGCTGCGCAAAACACCAAAGCAGTAATTGCGCATCAGAATATACAACCAACCTTTAAAATTCTGGACAGGCTCTGATGGGAAATTAGTAATTGTTTTGATAAAAACCTGTTGCACCGCATCCTGCGCCTGGACTTTGTCTTTCAGATATTTCATTGCAATACCCAACAACAATAAGGTATGTCTTTCCAGCAGCAAACCCAACCATTGGTTGTCACCCGATTGCTGATAAAGCATTATCAGCTCCTCGTCGCTTTTGCTTTTTAAATCCTGTACAGACAAAAGAAAATGTTTGTTTGATATGGTAGACGCAGAAACGAAAGAATTTCCACAAAAAATTATTCGTTATTATGTTTGGATAAAGGCATATTGATGGTAAACGTACTTCCTTTACCCAATATGCTATCCAGTTTGATATAACCATTTTGCGCTTCAACCATTGTTTTTACATAGCTCAAACCAAGTCCGAAACCCTTTACATTATGCAGATTGCCGGTATGAGCACGATAGAATTTTTCAAAAGCACGACTGGCCGTTTCGCGGTTCATACCGATTCCATTATCCTTAATTTTTATCGCCAGCATTCCATTATTTACCTGCGTGGTAATATGAATAATCGGAGCTCCTTTAGAATATTTAATCGCATTATCCAACAGGTTGAAAATGATATTGGAAAAGTGCATTTCATCCACATCAATAAACGATTTGTTGGCCATCAGATTCAAATGCAGTTCACCTTCTTTTTCCTGTATCTGCAGGGAGAGATTTTTTGCTACTTTATCAATTGCTGCGTGCGCATCCAGGCTTTGAATACTTAGGTTAAGGTCTTCCTGTTTTTCCAGTTTTGCCGCCTGAAGAATCGTTTCCACCTGCTTGTGCATCCGCTTGTTTTCCTCTTTAATCATTCCACTGTAATACTTTATTTTGTCGGTATCGTGGATAACCTTTTCATTATTCAATGCATCAACTGCCAGCGAAATGGTAGCCAGAGGTGTTTTCAATTCATGCGTCATATTATTAATGAAATCCGATTTGATTTCAGAAATATTTTTCTGGCGCAGCATCGTTCTTATCGTTAGCGCGAAAGCTGAAATAATGATTATGGTAAACAAAATAGAAGCAATAATCATAGACGCCATCTGGCGCATAATATAATTTTGTGGCTCTTTCACATACAGATAAAAGACTTCCGATTGCAGACTTTCCTGTGGTGTAAAAGGAAGCGATAAACTTTCAGCCAGCATTGAGCTGTTAAAGCCCGGGCTGATACAAATAGGGTTATGAAAAATATTCAATGCACAAAATTCGAAAGGTTGTTTGATGCCGTGATTTTTCATCGCCTGAATGATAATCATATTCATTTCATCTGTCGGAATGGCCTGCGCAGTAAACCTGTTGGTCAAAAAACGTTCTTTGACTTCGTCGTCAAACTGAGCCGGATTATAACCCTGTGCGTTAATGAAAGAATTGTGTGCAATCTGCCTTATTTCAATCAGGGTTTTCCCCAAATCATTCATATACTCCTCTTTCTTTACATGCAAAGCATTTTTAATCCAGGACATCTGAATATATAAAATACCCAACACCGAAAAAGTGATCAGGAAGATTATAAGTGGATAGACTCTTTTCATCGATCCACGAAGATAAGTTGTAGACATGGTGGAAATATCGCTTTAACGCAAATTTTTGATGTGATGAAAATAGGAATTCCAAATGATAACGCCGAAAAAAAATCCTCTCCCTTTTTTGAATGGAAGAGGACTTTATATTGAAAAGATGTTATTACAATGCTTTCAGAATTTCATAAAAACGATGACAATCTTCAAAATTATTGTACATCGGCACAGGTGCAATCCTGATTACATTCGGTTCGCGCCAATCTGCTATGACGCCATTTGCGGTAAGTGCATCAAAAACTTCACGCCCTTTTTCGTGAAACAGCATAGACAATTGTGCTCCTCTTCTATTTGGGTCTTTTGGCGTAATAATCGTAAAAGACAAATGAGTCAATTGGTTCAGCAAATATTCCATATAAGCCGTCATCCGCAAGCTTTTTTCACGAAGCGCAAACATCGTAGCTTTTTGAAACAAATCCAGAGAAGCGCGATGAGCAACCATATTAAACACCGGCGCATTGCTCATCTGCCAGCTTGCTGCACCCCTTTGCGGAGCAAAACCTTTTTGCATTTTAAAGCGGGTTTTTTCATCATTTCCCCACCAGCCGGCCAGGCGGAATGTATCCGGATTATCGCCATGGCGCTCGTGAACAAATGCTCCTCCAACACCACCAGGGCCCGAATTCAAATATTTGTAAGAACACCAGCACGCAAAATCAACATCCCAATCATGTAATTGCATAGGAATATTACCAACCGCATGAGCCAGATCGAAACCACAATAAGCACCAGCATGATGAGCAGCCTCCGTAATTGCTTTCATATCAAATAACTGGCCGGTGTAGTAATTAACGCCGCCAAATAATACCACTGCCAATGAATCTCCGGCAGTTTTAATAGCCGCAAGAATGTCTTCTTCTTCTATAATATACGCGCCTTCCCTGGGACTGATTTCAATAATGGCATCCATTGGATCGTATCCATACATGCGCACCTGCGTTTCTATAGCATATTGATCGCTGGGGAAAGCTCCGGCTTCCATGATTATTTTATATCGGCCATCTTTAGGACGGTAAAAAGACATCAGGAGCAAATGAAGGTTCACCGTAAGTGTATTCATCGCCACGACCTCATCCTTTTTTGCACCGACAATCTGCGCCAGGTTTTCAGAAAATTGCTGATGATAAGAAAACCATGGGCTGCGTGCATTAAAATGACCTTCCACACCATATTTTGCCCAATCGGCCAGTTCGGCATCCATCAGATACTGCA
Organism: Bacteroidetes bacterium UBA7688; assembly: GCA_002482815.1. Taxonomy (GTDB): domain Bacteria; phylum Bacteroidota; class Bacteroidia; order Chitinophagales; family Chitinophagaceae; genus Rurimicrobium. Next base: position 17,860 of record DLGS01000336.1, on the reverse strand, counting down.
CAGCACTGGATTGCAAACCCAAAGAATTGCCACAGAAATACACTGTATTTTTATCATTGTGTTGCGGAAACAAAAACCGCTCACGAAACGGATGTAAAATATCAAGCTGATCCTGGGTGTGGGCAAATTCTAAACTTGTATCGAAGGCCTTTTGCATCGGGGAAATTTTCTTTAATTGGCGCAAAAGTACTTCACCGTAACATAAAAAGAAAGATTAATACCCTTGCTATTTTGTTTGAATATTAGTTTTTCTGCTATTTCATAAAAAATTTCTTACTTTAGTAATGAAAACCCATCGTTTATTTTGAAAATTCATGTTTTCAAAACCGTAATGCCCATGAAAATTTTTACCTATAAAATTGTTGTTTTTTTCTTCCTTCTCTTTTGTACCGAAGCAACTTTTGGCCAAACTGCCGACTTCACTGCCGACAAGTTAGCCGGCTGCAGCCCATTGGTCGTTACTTTTACTGATAAAAGTTCGGGAACAATAACCAACTGGAGCTGGGATTTTGGCGATTTTTCCTATTCTTCCTTACCTAATCCATCCAAATCTTTTGATAATCCGGGTACCTACACTGTAAAACTTACTGTACGGAACGGAGGCGGAACTCCCAGTACCAAATCTTTGAGCATTGTCATTTATCCCAGTCCTAAAGTCAGCTTTACGGCTAGTCCGGTAAAAGGATGCCCTTGTTCAAATATCACCTTTACCAATACATCTGTTGCTAATGCTCCCGGTGCTTACACCTCTCTATGGTCGTTTGGAGATGGATATACAGCCGCAACAAACAACACCAGTCATACTTATTGCGTAAGCAGGAAATACAATGTGGCCTTGCAGGTGAAAAACAGCGTTGGTTGCATTACAGCAAAGCTGGATACATCGACAGTTGAGATTTTTGAGAAACCTGAAACTGATTTCAGTGCAACAAAAATCAATTTGTGTAAAGTACCCGATACCACACAATTTTATTCCTCGACAACAAAAGGTAAAGCACCCTATACTTATAGTTGGGAATTTGGTGATGCAGGTACATCCACCCTGGCAAACCCAAGCCATATTTATCTTTCAGCCGGCAGCTACACTGTTCGTTTGATTATCACAGATGCCAATGGCTGTAAGGATTCAATGGAGAAATTCAACTATATCAAGGCAGTGCCGATGAATTCAACTTTTTCTGTTCCTTCCAGTATTTGCGCAGGCGTAAGCATGGTTCGTTTTGATAATACCTCAACACCAACGCCGGTTGGTACAAAATGGTTTTGGAGTGATGGAGGAAGCTATGCTGGCCTTACGGCTCAAAGAGATTTCTGGAAAGGAGGAACCTATACCATTACAATGATTGATTCTTTTGGACCAGGCTGCAAGGATACTGCTGTTAATACCTACACTGTCCATCCAAAACCAGTTGCCAATTTCTCCTATTCACCCATCTATTCCTGTCCTGCACCTGCCGATATATCATTTACCAATAAGTCAAGAGGAACAGACAGTTTTCAATGGATTTTCGGAGATGGAACAAGCTCTAAATTAAAAGACCCTGTTCATACCTATACACACGATAGTATCTTTACAGTATATATGATTGCCAAGACATCTTTTGGATGCCTCGATACTTTCCGCGTGCGAGATACCACTAAACCTTTTCCGCTGGGTTATGCCTCAAGAAGATATGACAGTAGTAATTCTCCAATCATTATCCGGGTCTTTAATGCAATAATAGGTGTTACTCCTTCAACAAATGCCGGATGTATACCCTTAACAGTAAATTTTGGAGCAAAACTTTACACGACAACCCACTTACCTTCCGTTGGGGATACAATGAAGCCCGTACCGAGCTGTGGTAATATAATAGGTTATCTTCCACCCTATTGGTATTGTACAGACTTACCTCATCCAGACCCTTATCCGGATGATTTTGAAGATATTAAATCCTGGTTGCCCGGCCCATATACCTACATTTACCCCTACCCGCGTAAGTCAGTATTATTTGAATGGAATTTCGGAGATGGTGCTACCGCTACCACTACGACCAGTGGATCATCCCATATTTATACGACAGAAGGAAGGTTTATTGTTAAATGTACGATTACCACAGAAGATGGATGTAAGCGTACAGATTCAACATTTGTAGAAGCCGGATTCAAACCTACTGTAAACTTTTCCTTTTACCCTGATACGATATGCAAAAACGATTATGTCTATGCCACAAATCTTTCTACAGGAGGGTTGAAATACATCTGGGATTGGAATGATAGTTATACTTTGGAAGACACCTCAAAAAATGTGAATCATCAGTACAGAGTTTCAGGCAACAGAAGAATTATTTTATGGGGATCAAGGTACGGATGTTTGGATTCCATGTCCAAACCACTTGTCATCAATCCTCCCGGTTCATCATTTGGAATCAGGTTTTCGTGCGATACGCCTTTTAAAGTTGCATTTCTTGATTCATCCTACAGAGCTACCTCAACTTTTTGGGAATTCGGAGATGGCGCAACTTCGACACTAAGAAATCCTATCCATACTTATTCGGACACGGGAGTTTACACAGTCAGATTAACCACCACAAATGATTCTTTTTCCTGTGTTGATACTACTTCGAGAACGATTTATATCTTCAATAAGCAACCCACTTTTACTGCACTTGATACGACCGTTTGCCTGGGTGATACCGTTTTCCTCACTCATCCGGTTTACAATTATATTACCCAATATAACTTCGGGTCAGGTTCTGTTTTGGATACCGTCTATTTTGATCCAACGCGACAAATTTATTATGTCGTTTACAAAGACACCGGCAGATATTCAGTCACGCTATATTCCAGAGATATCCATAAATGCGATAAGGCTTTTACCCGAAACAAATATATTACTGTTGCCAAACCATGGATGAAAGTGAAAGCCAGCCCTATGATTTCGTGTGCGCCAGCCACTATTAATTTTACAGATAACAGTACGAATACTTCTACCGTCAAGAATATCAGCAGAACCTGGTATTGGGGCGATGCAACTTTCAAAACAGATACATCCGTAAATGCAACAAAACTGTACCCAATTCCCGGAAAGTACACTGTTAAAGTCGTCACGACTGATATAATAGGTTGTAAAGACTCAATCAATATTGACATTGAATCACGCAAGCCTGTTGCTGATTTTGGTGCAGCTATTGATACATTTACATGTTTATACAAACCAATAAAGTTTGTTAGCCTTTCCTCGGGCGCAGGCCTCACGTACAAATGGTATTTTGGCGATGGCGCGACCTCCACACTGCCAGATCCCGAACATGCTTATTCCACCATTGGCTCCTTTGATGTGAAGCTTGTGGTGACAGATGAAACCGGTTGTAAAGATTCTATTACCAAACTTGCTTTCGTCAAAACAGTGAAACCAAATGCGTCTTTCACCATGAGTGATTCTGTTGCTTTGTGCCCCCCACTGTTCGTCACTTTTACCAACACATCTTCCGCAGATGCTGTTCGCTTCACCTGGGATTTTGATGAGGGATATGCAGCCATCCCTTCGCCTGTAGCGCCGTTTATCGACTCCGGTGTGTATATTATTACAATGGTAGCCTATGATAAATATGGCTGCACCGATACGGCTTACAGCCGCGTAAGGGTACTTGGCTATGACGGTGCGCTTAAATACACTCCGCTCAGTGGTTGCGCTCCGCTTACCGTTTCCTTCGAAGCTGAACTCGTTAAAGCCGATGTGATGGTTTGGGATTTTGCCGATGGGGTCACCGAAAGTGCTGTTGGAAAACTCACCACTACCCATACTTACACCGAACCCGGATCATACATCCCGCGCCTTATTCTTGGTGACGGAAAAGGATGCTCCACCTCCAGCAGAGGGCTCGATACTATTCGCGTCGATGCCGCAGTTGCTGTCGTTAAGATGACACCAACCTGCATCAATACACCCATTACTTTCACCGATTCTTCCTACAGCTATTTCTCCGCTTATGCTTCTTCAGAATGGACTTTTGAAGATGGTACAACAGCAGCAGGAAAAACAACCAAACGCACTTACAGCAAGGAAGGGACTTATACCATCACACTCATTACCACCAATACAAACGGTTGTAAAGACACTATTCAGAAAACCTTTACCGTATTCGGATTACCGGTTATCAAAGCAAAAGATACAGTCATTTGCCTCAACGATCAGGCAACCCTGAGTGCCGGCGGTGGCGTGTCTTATTACTGGAACCCTGCACCAACACTCAGCTGCAGCGATTGCAACAATCCTGTTACTTCCACTAAAGTGCCGGTTAAATATATTGTGACCGGTACGGACGAGAGAGGCTGTACCAACAAGGATACGCTAGATGTCGGCATCAAAATAAAAACAACGCTGCTGCACACAGCTGATACCGAAATCTGTGAACGTGACCCTATTCAGCTCCTGGCTTCCGGTGCGCACAACTATTACTGGTCGCCGGCTACTTTCCTCTCTGCAGACAATATCCCTAATCCGATAGCCACAATGGACAGCACCATCATTTATCGTGTCATCGGTACGGAAGGTTCCTGTATCCCCGACACCGCGATGATAAAAGTAACAGTGCATCCGCTGCCCGAAGTAGACGCCGGTGCGGACCAGAAAGTATTGGCAGGAACAGAAGTACAGCTCAGCGGAAACGGAAAATATATCAAGGATTATCTGTGGTCGCCTGCGGCAACGCTTAGTTGCGCCAGCTGCCAGAACCCTGTGGCCAAACCACTGACAACTACTATCTACACCCTCACAGGAACAAGCGATTTTGGCTGTTCTGATTCTGACAAAGTGCAGATTACTATCTTCTGCGACCAGAGCCAGCTCTACATACCAAATACTTTCACGCCAAATGGTGATGGTCTCAACGACTACTTCTACCCTCAGGGTAAAGGGGTCGGAAAAATCAAAGCTTTCACCATCTTCAACCGGTGGGGACAAAAGGTATTTGAAAAAACAGCCTTCGATGCCAATGCCAAAGAACAGGGTTGGGATGGAACTTTCAATGGCGACGCCCTCAGCCCCGACACCTTTGTCTACACAATCGAAGCAACCTGCGACAACGGTGAAATTGTGTTCATTAAAGGTGATGTGACTATTATTAAATAACCGCTAAAAGAGAAAAAGATGAAAAGGTTTTTAAAAAAACAACTGATAGCTATAGCGGCTTTAACAGGACTCGCCGCACAAAAAACACAAGCTCAAGACATACATTTTTCGCAGTTTTATGAAACAAGTATCCTGCGTAACCCCGCTTTGACAGGTATCTACAATGGAGACTACCGGTTTGGAATAATGTACCGAAACCAATGGAACAGTATAAGTGCACCTTTTCAAACAGCGACTGCCTCCGTAGAAATGAAAAAACAGATTGGTACTTCGCAGGACTTTATCGGTTTCGGGGTATTGGGATATTATGATCGTACCGGAAGTATTAACCTCACAACCATTTCAGGAAATATTGCGATTTCGTACAATAAAAATCTGAATGAGGAGCATGGAACATTTGTTTCTGTTGGCCTGATGGGCGGTTACCTGCAAAGAAATTTTGATCCCAGCAAGATTACGTTGGGGAATCAATATACCCCTGGTATTGGCTACGACCCAACAATTGCTTCAGGCGAAAAATTTCCTAATCCTAAAGTAGGCCAAATGGACTTTGGGCTGGGACTAAATTACACCTCAAATACAGGCGCTGATAATAAAACCAACTATTCTGTCGGACTTGCAGCCTACCACCTTACCAAGCCGGAAAGCAATTTTTATGGCGACATCACAGGTGTGCGTCAGGATATGAGATTCAATGTGAATGCCAGTTCCAACTGGTTGATCACAGAAACATGGAGTGTTCAGGCGCAGGGGAATGTAATGGTACCGGGGAAATATGATGAGATAATGGTGGGTTGCCTGGCAGGCCGTAAGAATGCAGAATCTGCATCTCAGGACGTTTTGATATTGTATGGTGGTTTGATGTATCGTTTCCAGGATGCCATTATTCCTGTCATAAAAATCGACTTTAATGACCTTACTTTCGGAATGAGCTACGATATGAACGTTTCAAAACTTCATGCAGCTTCGAGTTTCCGCGGCGGTTTCGAATTATCTTTAATCAAAACAGGCCTGATGACAGATCCGCAAAGAGGTTTCAGCAGCACCGTTTGTCCACGCAGATAATTGCTAAGAAATTGCTCTGTTCAAAAAATCAATAAAGGGTTTCATTTCCTTCACTGCGGTTGCAATTTTTGCAACCGCATTTTTTTCGAGCATATCTTTATCACTTAATCTGGTGCCAACCGTAAAACTTTTGAGCTTTAGAAAATCAATTGCAGGATTCGTTTCGTCATAATCTTTAGGAGCACGGACCAGCTTTTCGGACTGGTCAAGGCCACCAAACATCTTCGCAAAAGACGCTTTAGCAATTATACTTTGAAACTCTTCAAAATGATAATCAATTTCCTGGCGGATTGCCTTTAGCGCAGTAGCTTCCGGCATCCAGATGCCACCACCCACAAAACTATTATTACCAGGTTGCAGATGAATATAAAACCCTGCAACATTCATTTTCTTATCACCTTTGCCAAAGCCGGCACCAAAATTATTTTTGTAAGGAATTTTGTCTTTCGAAAACCTGACATCTTTATAAATCCTGAAAATACAGTCTTTCGCTTTTCGTCCTTCCAGTTCAGGAATCAATGCAGTATTTGCTTCCAGGACATCGCCTATAAACTGTTCAAAATCCAGTTTGGCGACTTCATATTTTTTTCTGTTTTCGTCAAACCAAACCTTATTATTATTATCATTTAGCTGGCTCAGAAAATCCAGTGTTGATTTTTGCAACATAAATAGAAAATGAAAGAATTATTTAGAAACAAGTAGTTTTTCGCAGACTAGGCCACTAAGCACTTCGTCGTTACGTTTACCATAACTGACGGTCATACTTTTATCAAAAGGTTCAACAGATTTAATTTTTAAAATTGTCCCAAGTTTTAATTCCCGGGTATTTAAAAATTTAAGAAAATCATCGCTGGAATGCACGACTGCAGCTAATTTTACGGAATCGCCTGCCTGGCAATTGCTTAATGATTGATAAGATAGCCATTCCATTTTTCCGTTAATGTCAGGAATCGGGGAACCGTGCGGATCGAATTTAGGGAAGCCCAATAATTCGTCCATCTTCCCAAAAAATTCAACCGAATGAATGTGCTCTATCTGCTCGGCAATGGCATGTACTTCCTCCCAGCCAAAACCCATTTTTTCTACCAGGAACATCTCTGTCAACCGATGTTTTCTGATGATAAGTGCGGCTTCCTTTTTTCCCTTTTCAGTAAGTTTCAGCGGCTTATAGCTCACATAGATAACGAACTTTTTTTCTGCCAGTTTCTTCATCATACTATTGGCAGTAGGCATTTTTATGTTGAGGTGCTTGCTCAATTCATTTACGCTCACTTCTCCCTTTTCGTTGGAGAGGCTCAGCAATGCTTTCAGATAATTTTCTTCGGTAAGAGAAACCATAAGCTCAAAAGTATAAAAGCTTAGTGAATTCTAAGAGAGGAATATTGTTTTTACCTGACAAGGCTGATATCACCCTTCTGCGTATATTCTTTGCCGGTAATATCTTTATACACGAAGAGGTAATAATACACACCCAGCTCATAATTGCCACCATCCCACTCATCGTTTCTGCTTTTCAGTTCGCTCACCATTTGCCCGTAGCGATTGTAGATTTTGAGGTGAAAGCTCACAACCTGTTGCGGAAAATATTTTAAACGGAATACATCATTTTTGCCATCTCCGTTCGGACTGAAAGCATTGGGAATATCCACTTTTGGTACTTCACGCGCAGCACAACCCGTGATGTTGATGGTGTCTGCTACCGAATAGCAAACGTTTGAAACCTGCACCCAGTAAGCACCGGGTTGATTTACCTTTATTGACGAATTGGTACTGCCTGTACTCCATTTAATTTGTGTGAAATTGTTGGCAGGCACTTGCAGCGTGATGGTATCGAGATAAAAACCGTACAGACAATTGCTGGTGTCATTCCCAAGATTGATGTTGCTTAAGGCAACATTCAGCGATTTTATTTCAAAAGTATCGGTGAAATGTTTGTCTCCACAGAGGTTGCTGATGCGCAACCATTGCTTTCCTGTACCGGTAAAATCAGTGCTGAATGTATTGTTGCCGTTGCTCCACAAATAAGCAGCGGCGGTATATGGAGCGCTGATGCTGATGGGTAGGCTTGCCTCGCATAGCGCAGTATCTGCAATGTTGAAAGGGGCTGGTGCCACAGAGCCGCTCACCACAATCGTATCGGTAACCGTGTTGCAACCAAAATCTATCCTGCACCAATAAGTGCCGGGTGTAGTGATCTCTATTATTATTGTGCCTGCTCCAGTATTCCACAGAATAGTTTTACCATTAGGTGCATTTAGCAAAAGCGGAATGTCAGCGCAAATCGCTGTATCCCTTCCCAATGAAAAACTTTCGAATATCGGGTTGATTATTATCGTATCTGTAAATGTTGTGCAACCATCGTCTGCACGACACCAATACGTGCCAGGTGTAGTTACAAGGATGCTATTGCTTGTTTCGCCGGTGCTCCAGAGATTGGTATAAACTGCTGAAGCAAAAATGCGGATAGAATTTGCAAAACATTTAATGCTGGCATCCGCACCTAATGAAAAAGTAAAAGGATTGGGGTTGACTACAATCGTATCAGTATAAGTGCCACAGCCATAATCCAGTCGGCACCAATATTTGCCGGGACTTGTAATATCTAAATATGCCGTGGTGGCGCCGGTGCTCCAAACATAAGAATAACCATCAGGCGCTTTGAGCCGCATGATACTACCTGTGCAATTGATACTCGTGTCTTTACCCAACGAAAAAGAAAAATCCAGTGGCTTTACCACGATGGTATCGGTAAAGGTGCTGCAGCCAAAATCGACCCTGCACCAATACGTACCAGGTGTCTTAATGGTGATGAATCTTGAGGTATCACCGGTATTCCACCAGTAATGAAAAAAATGGTCCTCGCCACCTAGTTTTATACTATCACCCAGGCAAGCAAGGGCAGTGTCTTTACCCAGCGAAAATTGAGTGAGAGAGATGATTGAGAGGGTGGTGTCGGAGACGAGAGAGAGCTTGAAATACAAGTCGGGAAAATCCAATAAAGTCACAGTATCACTGGGCAGACGGTAAATTAGCGCTGGGCTGAGCTGTATTTTAAAATCAGAAAAATAATCAAAATTGCCAATTGTTATATATTGTTCACCACCGAGTGCTGTATATTGAGCCGTTAATTTTACAAACTCAAACGTATCAATTTTTGTATTGCTCCAATCTTTAAAGTTGATTTGTGGTTTCAAATCAATCCTTCCTCGATTGGTAAATTGTTGTATTTGGGTGTCGCTAAAGAATACGCCCAAATTTCTGATTGGCGCTGTTTGTGATATCTTAAACCCGCTTTCCAAATATGATGCAACCGACTGGTTCCAAATAATATTGTATATAGTAAACGTATAGGTTTGGCCGGCTAATAATGGTTCGTACAAGCGACTTTGAACATAACTTCTAAAATCTCTCCCCCCACTTCCAAAACTATCAATTATAGTTTTTGTAGAAATTTTGTATCTGGAGATTTGAGGTTGTAAAATATCAAATACAAATTCATTAGGAAAAGATTCAAGGACCACATCCTTTTTTGTTGTGTCGCGGTATGCATAATATACATTGCCAAGATGGGTATTTTGTCTTCCTGCTTTTACCCAACAAGCCTCATTAAACGAAGTGTCTTCTACAATGCCTGATTTTTCGTTAATAAATTTAAGCTCGGCATCACCAATAAGGTTAAAATTGCCGGGTAATTGGCAATATCCCAGACTGCTGAGACTCATTATAATAATTACTAGAAAGAACCTGCACATCATAAAATAATTAAAAGAGGATGGTTATATTTTATAACCATCCTCTTGATTGAAACTTATTGTTTCACTAATTTGCCGTGTTTTATTGAATTGTTTATGTTGATTTCATAAAAATAAATACCACTTGGCAAGTTTTCAATGTTTAATTCATTTTTGCCAGAATGTAAATCATTGTTTTTAAAGATCTTTCTACCGCTATTATCCATCAATAGTATTTCTGACGGCTCATTAGAATATGGTAGTTCTATAATAATAGATTTAGAGGCTGGATTGGGGAACAATCTTATTGCTGCAAACTCCTCTTCAATTGGTTCCAATTGATTATCTGTAGTTTTTGCAGTGCGACCATTTAATAATCCGTTATTCGCAATTCTAAAATAGGATTTATTAACAACGGTGCAGCCTGTAAGAGTCGTTACAGAAAATTCAGCACACCACACTTTTGCCGAAAAAGCAGCTAATTCAGAAGGACCTTCACCGTAAGCCCAGGTATAGTATTCTCTCAGATACTCCAAACCATCTACAAAATTTGTACTTTCATCGATATAGTTGGGTTGTGAGTCATCAAAACCTTTACTGCTTCCAGCAATATCAAAATCACCGGTAGTACTACTAGAGCCAGATTTATACGCATAATCTGCGACTGGCACACCAGAATATGCTTTTCTTTCTCCTGTTGTTACATCTGCTTCATAAGATCTAAATTCCCAGTCACCCGATGTAGATATACCTGTAATACCCGCCGTTGATGCTCCTTGCCAACCAATAGCAGCATTTAGTGCATCTTTAAAAGCAGAGATTGATGCACCAGATGGCATAGAACTTGTTATTGCCGGAGTTGTCTGTAAGGGTTTATTATTGTCACCAATCCCAACAGCTGTATTAATGTATCTATAAGCATGATAATTAGCTATAATGGTCGCATTTTGTGTTTTAAAATAACTAACACTTGTACCTCCTAAACCACAAGGAGTCTTAGGGGTTACTTCAATTTTCCAATCGCTGCCAACAAAGCTTGTTGGCACAAAAGAAGCAGGCATTAATGTTACTGTAGTAGCGAAAATAGAACCACTTTCAGTAAAAGTGTAATTGTCTGCACCGCCTGCAGGAGTAAATACATCACCAGTGCTGATCGATCCTTTGGTTACTTTAACATCATATCCAGATAGCGTACCTGTTGTATTAAAAGTTAAAACCAATGGTTCATCTCCACATCTGTATAATAATGGAGTTGAACTATAGCTTGGAGTTAAAGTACCCGTTATGCTTTTTATTTTGGTGTTATATGCAGTCACAATTGGTTTACGTACGCGATAATAAACTTTATGTGTTGAACTGTTAGCACATGCGCCTTTGACTTTTATTTCAATTTCCCAATCACATTCATTCCAAAGGGCTAAAGCAGGTATAGTCAGGCCAGAGACTGTATTGGAAAAATAATTTGTTTGCACAACTCCTACAGGGAAATATGATCCATCGACAATAAATGTACTACCAGAGATTGTACCTCTTCTTACTATTATTTCGTACTCATTTATAAGACCGGAAACAGAGAAGTTTAAGGGAAGCAGCTCTGGGTTGCATGTGTAAATTGTAGGTGTTGATGGGCTTGGCCCTGTAAATCCGATGACACTCGATAAATAAACTGACACAGGTATTACACTTGGAGTAATGTAAGAGCCAGCATCATAATCCTCTCCATCAATTTGAGTTTGGATATAATATTTGTTGCAGAGTGCGCTATAGTTAACATTATTACTGGCTGGAACAGTAAAAGCAGTAGCAGATAAAGTTCCTCCGGTCGTCAAAGAATAAACAGTACCTGTCCCCGTAAAGTTATAAGCTGGTGAAGAACCGGCATAACCTAAGTATAGCAAACCATTTTTGGCCAATTCTATTTCTGAAAAACCAAAACCAACCGAAGTCGTAACAGAGGTATAAGTACTTGTATTACCTAAATTGTAGTAAGCTACACCACCCGTCCCTGTTGGGTTTGAAGCAGACCTGTTGTTATAGCTTACGTAAAGACGAGGTGCAAGAAAACTACCCATACTAACATATTCAAATCCCTGAATCCGAAAACTCCCTCCACCTGGCGCAGGATAAGATGTCAAAGTACCTGAAGCAATATTATATACCTCAAGGGTTAATGCATCTGTGCCTCCTAATAATATATTTTCGCCATCAGAACTAACTTCCATTGCAGTCCATCGGTCAAAACTTGGAGTCCAGGCCCCTGGAAGGGTATATAGTACAGTCGGAGAAAGAGATACAGCTCCAACAGGAGATATTGTAGCAATTTTTAAAATCTGCCCGGTTGTGTAAGCATACACATCTCTAGTACGGTCAGCTTTCAACTTAGTCGCAGCAATAGAACTGGCATCGGAGTAAACCGTGTATCCAAAACCTAAACTGTAAGATCCTAAACTAAATCCGGGTATTGATGGCGGTGTCGTAAATCCTTCTGTGATATGATCAATTTTGTACGTTACAACTCTTCCCCCGTGAGGTGTATAGTCAAGCTTGCAATAAGTTTCACACAGGCCAGGAATAGCAAATGATGATGCATCTGCCTGATAAAGATACAATGGATAGGATGTAGAACTTAAGGTTCCGGTTCCACCGGTATTACAATCCATATAGGAACCGTTCAAATTCCAAAAATTGGCTTGCCCAAAAGCAGCAAGATTTACAGCCAGAATTGCCGCTGTCATTAATATTTTTTTCATCATTCTTAATTTAAAGATAAAATTTCGGTGATGAGCCGCTGCCATTTATATCGTGCGCAGACACGGTTTACATCGCATATTTACAGAGCCAGCCCCTATGTAAAGCTGCAGAGGTACTCATTGCAATACACTATCTTTACAGCTTCTTACGTCTTGCAAAGGGAGTTTATTCAGTGATGAGTATCCTTCCGGTTTGGCCATACGGCCATTTCGCAAAACAAGCAGTAGAAGTGAGTGTGGGCAAATTTTTGGTTAGACACTCTTTGTCCGATTTTTTGCCCCACTCCTATACTACAAAACTCATTGCTCCCGCTGGTAATAAATTATAAGTTAAAATTAGAGCGGCAATTTCAATCTACCTAAAAGAGATGGGGTTCAAAACAGACAAAGTTTTTATTGTTATGTGTTGAATATAATAACAATAAAATAATAAAAATATCATTCTATGAAGAGTATAGTACCTGCGAAATTTGTTTGGGAGTCTGTCTTAATTCATTTTTTATAAACCGGATAAATGTTTTAGAGTCGGCAAAACCCAAATCTTTGGCCACAGACTTTACAGAAGGCGTAAATCGAAACATATACAAGCTAATCAGAACCAAGTGTTTTTTCAACAATTCTTTTGTTGTCAGTCCAAATACAGACTTACAAGCTCTAAGAAGGGTGCGCTCACTGCAGTTCAGCGTTCGTGCAATATTTATAATCGTAAGAACATCCAGTTTTTCCGGGGCACTACATAAAAAATATAATAGCCTTTTCGCTAAAATCAAATTTTTATCAAAATCAGCAAGATCACAATTAATTCTTCTTTGATAATCAGTAATTACTTTATTCATGAGCAAAATACACTGCACCTCTTTAAGTTCCTGATCAATAGCGGAGCTTAGAAAGTTAACCGCATCCAGCAGAATACCTTTTTGATTTTGATATTTTAAGGCGAGTAATAAATCAGCATCTCTGCCCGATATGCCCTTGTAAAAATCAATACACCAAAAGGAACAACTTTGTTCTTCAGATAAAAAACAGAAATGACCAGGGGGAATAACATAAGCCGTTTGCACTGCTGGCTTCTGATCTGTAAAATCTATTGAGAACGTATCCGGCAAGGTAATAAAAATGAGTATTCGCAGGGATTGTACACCACGAAGACCCCGGGCATAGCCGGGAGAATCCGAGATAATAATATCCGATTGATTGAACGTTTTCATTTTATAGGGTATTCAAAATCAAATCGTATTGGAGCGATGCTGATTCTGAGCATAAAATTAATGACATCTACTTAATAAGCACATTCTTAATTCACCAACGGTCGTTTTTTTTCACGAACGGTAATTATTACATAAAAAAACCACCCATCAGCTGCAGCCAATGGGTGGTTTTTTAAAATTAAATTTTGTTTACTCAATCACTATTTTACCGGAGCCGGCAATTCCTTCATCATTGCGCAGCTGATAGAAATAAAATCCGTTTTGCAATTCCTTTCTTTCAATGGTCAACTTATTCGATTTGATATTTTCAATCTGGATAACCAACAGGCCAAGCGCATTGTAAACTGACAATTGGTGTGCCTTTCCTTGCGGATTGTCAAATTCTAAAGTGGCACTTGTGCTGAATGGGTTGGGGTAGAATTTGATGCTGGTATTTTTATTTTGTTTCCATTCACTTAATCCTAATGGCTTATAGCAAACTGTGTCTAATGGCATAAAATTGACTAATGGAAGTTTGGTATCGATGTAACCATCTAAAATTCTTGGACGTGTTGTTGCGGAATCAAGGGTGCACCAGTAGTTGTTTGGAAAGTTTAAAGTCGATTTAGTATTCATATCGGTTATTAAATCGTAATCTGTATTGGTACAAATTTTGTTACAAACTAAAATCATTAATTTTGAATTGAAAATGTCATTTAGTATTGAAATTCCTATTTTGTTATTTGTAATTCTGTTTTTTGAAACATAACTCATTCTTACTATCAATCCTGTTTTATTTCCATCAATTTCGTTGTTCGAAATAGTATCACCATACATAGAATAAATCCCAAAGACAGAATTATTTTTAATCGTACAATTTTTAATTTTAATGTGGTCAAATTCATTGAATATGCCTTTGTCGTTATGAGTAATTTCACATCTTTCCACAACTCCTTTAAAATTCTCTATAGCCGTTTTGTTTGAATCAAATCTACTGTTTATTATTGATCCTGTTTTATTTGAATAAATGCATGTTTTACATTTTGAGAATGTACAATAATTAATAAAATTTGAGCCGCCACCTTTAACGCCAATATCTGTGATATTAACGAAAAATGACGAGTCAATAATATTATAACCATCTGAATTAATTCCAATAATATTGTCACTAAAAGTGCAATTATTAAGTATCAATGTATTAATAGCTAATGCAGGGCGTTTTACATTTATTGCCTCTTTAGAATATTGGAAACGGCAATAACTGAATCTATTAGTATCTTTTAAAGTATTAATGATGAATAACCCCCTCCATTTTCCTGCTTTAGTGGATAATGAATTACTTGTAAATGTAATAGTGTCCGATATACTACCAATTGCAATAAGTTTAGCATCTCTGATTTCCAAATACATACTTGAATCAAACTTCACCGTCACTCCTGGCTCAATAGTCAATGTTACCCCCGGAAAGACCACTACTGTATCTGTTACAATATATGGACTCGCCGCTTTGGTCCAGGTGGTATTGGAGTAAATGCCACCGCTCACTAAAGTCTGAGCTTCCAGCATTGATGTTGAAAATAAAATAGCCAGGAAAAGTATTAGTTTTTTCATAAGAGCGAATTTTGATTAAATGTATAAAACTCACTTTGCAAAGCAAGAGTTATTTCACCAACGGTCATTTTTTTTCACGAACGGTAATTTGTGTTACAAAAAAACCACCCATCAGCCGCAGCCAATGGGTGGTTTTTTATTAGACCTAAGATGAAAGATTCAAGACATCAGACAAAAATTTCATCTGAACTACTTGATACTAAATACTAAGTACTAATTATTATTTACTCTTCTGTTTCTTCAGCTTCTTCTTCGTTTGAATCGGTAGCAGAATCACTTGTTGTATCCGGCGCCACAAAATCTTCAGCAGGCGCTGTTCCTTCTTCTGTAGCAGCAACAATAGGATCACCGTTTTCGTCCAGTTCCACCTCTTCTTCCTGCTCATCAATGCTGGCCAATGCAGCTATCGCATCACCACCATCCAGGTTGATCAGTTTTACACCTTGTGTAGCACGGCCGGCTTCACGGATATTGCGTACTTTCATACGAATGGTCATACCGGATTTGCAGGTAATCATCAGATCGTCTTTTTCTTCTACAGCCAGCAATCCTACCAGCGAACCTGTTTTCTCTGTAATGTTGATGGTTTTTACGCCTTTACCACCACGGTTCGTCACACGGTAAGCCATTTGGTATTGCTCTTCAACACCTTCCGCATTTTTAATCATTACGGTATTTGAAAGATCGTCCATGTTGGTTCCTTCTTCCAGTTTTTCAAGAAATGAAGTACGTTTGCCAAGCCCTTTTTCGGACACAACAAGGATTTGTTTATTGATATCAAATTTGTTCACACAAACCATACCAATTACATAATCTTTGCCATCGGCCATATCAATTCCGTAAACGCCAATTGCGCCACGGCCTGTTGCACGTACTTTCTCTTCAGAGAACAGAATCGCACGGCCACTGTTTACAGCCATCATTACATAAGAATTACCATCAGTAAGGCATGCATCCAGCAATTGATCTTCTTCGCGGATAGTAATCGCATTCACACCATTGCTGCGCGGGCGACTGAAATCCTGAAGAGAAGATTTTTTGATAATACCTTCTTTCGTACACAAAACGATAAAGTGATTACTGGTGTATTCTTCTTTCTCCAGATCAGGAACATTCAGGATTGTACGGATTTTATCGTCCGGTGGCAATTGAATCAGATTCTGAATGGCACGTCCTTTCGCATTCTTATCCGTTTCCGGAATTTTATACACACGCAGCCAGAAACATCTTCCTTTCTCTGTGAAAATAAGCAGGGTATGATGCGTCGACGCGATAAATAAATGCTCGATATAATCCTCTTCACGGGTTTTGCCACCACGGGAACCGCGGCCACCACGACGTTGAGCGCGGTAATCAGCTTGTGAAGTACGTTTGATATAACCCAAATGAGAAATGGTAATGACCACATCTTCATCGGCAATCATATCCAGCATGTCCATTTCGCTCGCTCCGTAATCAATTTCTGATTTACGCTCGTCTCCAAATTTTTTCTTCACCTCAGCAAGCTCGTCTTTGATAATCTGGTAGCGACGGCCTTCGTTGGCAAGAATATCTTTCAGGTCGCCAATCGTACGCATGATTTCCGCAAATTCCTCGCGTACTTTCTCAATCTGCATTCCGGTAAGGCTCTGCAAACGCAATTCCAACACGGCTCTTGCCTGAATTTCGCTCATCGCAAAATTCTCCATCAAACCTGTACGGGCTATTTCAGGCGTATTGCTTTCGCGGATCAATTTAATAACCGCATCAAGATTGTTCAGTGCAATGATGTAGCCTTCCAGGATATGCGCTCGTTTTTCTGCTTCACGCAGTTCGTATTCGGTACGACGTACCACTACTTCGTGACGGAAGCGGATAAACTCAACAATCAGTTCTTTAAGGTTCAGTGTTTTTGGACGGCCACCAACCAGCGCTACGTTGTTGATACCATAAGAAGTTTGCAATTCACTGTATTTGTACAGCATATTAATCACTACCTGCGCCACGGCATCCTTGCGGATTTCCACAACCAGGCGTGTTCCTTCTTTGTTCGATTCATTGGCAACGTGGGTAACCCCTTCAATGATTTTATTGTTCACCAGATGCGCGATTTTTTCAGCCAGTGCATCACGGTTTACCTGGTAAGGAACTTCCGTAATCACGATTTGTTCTTTACCGTTTTTCATTGTTTCCACATTCACCTTACCACGCAACACAACGCGGCCACGACCTGTATGGAATCCGGCTTTAATACCATCAATACCATAAATGATACCACCTGTCGGGAAATCGGGCGCTTTAACGTGCTTCATCAGCTCGTCAATGGTGATTTCATTATCGTCGATGTATGCAACACAACCGTCAATTACCTCACTCAGGTTATGCGGCATCATATTTGTGGCCATACCTACAGCAATACCCGAA
>DLGS01000183.1:17406-25382 GCA_002482815.1 Bacteroidetes bacterium UBA7688 | reverse complement strand
GGGCGAAGGGGCTTATGCAGGTCACGCCGCCTATTTTATTCGCCTCGGCGGGTGTGATGTGGGCTGCGTGTGGTGTGATGTGAAAGAGAGTTGGGACGCTGATGCGCACCCGAAAATGACGTTGGCAGAAATAGTAGCTGTGGCAGAAAAATATCCGGGACGTTTAGCAGTAATTACCGGTGGCGAGCCATCAATGCACGAATTGCAAGCGCTGACTGATGCATTGCACGAAGCGGGATTCCGCACACACATCGAAACGTCTGCTTCCAGTCCGCTCAGCGGCGACTGGGACTGGGTAACGCTTTCGCCGAAAAAATTTAAAGCGCCGCTGGAAGAAAACCTGCATCTTGCGCACGAGTTGAAAATAATCGTGTTCAATAAATCGGACTTTAAATGGGCGGAAGAATATGCCGCAAAAGTTCCGGCTGATTGTAAGCTTTACCTGCAAACCGAATGGGACAAGCGCGATGAAATGACACCGCTGATTATCGAATTTATACAGCAAAATCCACGCTGGCAACTGTCGATGCAAACACACAAATACCTTAATATTCCCTAGTTTTTTATGACAACACTCCAAGCTATTATTCTCGGTATCATTGAAGGATTGACTGAGTTTTTGCCGGTATCTTCCACAGGACACATGATTATTGGCAGTTCGTTGATGGGCATCCAATCGGATGATTTTGTAAAACTGTTTACAGTAGCTATACAGTTGGGAACGATACTTTCTGTTGTGGTTTTATACTTTAAACGTTTCTTTAAAAGTATCAACTTCTACTTGAAGTTGATTACAGCCTTTATTCCCGCTGCTATTTTTGGTGTTTTATTGTCAGATAAAATAGACGAATTGCTGGAAAGTCCGCAGACAGTTGCGATTGCGCTTGTGTTAGGCGGCATTGTATTGCTTTTTGTAGATAAAACCTGGAAGAACAACACCAATGATGATTCGGATAATATTAAGTATCCATCGGCGTTTACGATTGGTTTGTTTCAATGTTTGGCGATGATACCCGGTGTGTCACGCTCGGCGGCAACCATCATCGGAGGTATGCAGCAAAAGCTTACCCGCAAAGCGGCAGCAGAATTTTCCTTCTTCCTTGCAGTGCCTACCATGTTTGCTGCGACTGCAAAAAAGTTATTGGATTTTTATAAAGATGGTCACACAGTTTCTTCTGAAGAATGGAGCCTTTTAGCAATTGGTAATGTGGTAGGTTTTGTAGTCGCCATTATTGCCATCAAATCATTTATTTCTTTCGTGACTAAATACGGTTTTAAAGCTTTTGGGATATACAGGATTATAGTGGGTTGTATCATTCTTGCCTTATTATGGAGTGGCCACAGTTTGCAGATTATTTAAACAGTGCTATCTTTAAAAAAATTATACATAATGAAAAAGCTATTTTCTATTGCCATTATTTTCTTCTTTGCGGCTATAAATGTTTCTTTTGCACAATCAAAACCAACACAAAAGCAATTCGTCACTTTAGGCGGTATTGAAAGTGGTAGTAAGGTATCTGTAATGCAAGTTTTGGATTATCCTGTACTGGTTCTTGCGGATAAGAATGAGAAAATAAAAGGCTTTGAAATAACGATTATACCCAGTGATGCAGAACTTGAAAAAACCACAAGCTATAAGGTTGAGGGTGCAAAATTAAATGAACCAGTATTGGCAGAATTAAAAGCATTTAGTGGAAGAAAAGGAAAGATTTTTATTGATAATATCATAGTAGCTCACGAGAATATCAATGTAAAGGAAAAGAGTATGGTCTTTTACTTTGAAAATTAATTTCGTGGTTCAAAATTTATAAACAAAGTCCTCTTTTTTAAAGCAGGGCTTTTTTATTGGGTTTTAATTCCATGAGTAATGTATTTTTGAAGAAACATACCTAATGAAAAAGATTTTATTTATTGCCTTTTCTATTATTTTATTAAGCAGCACTATCGTATTGGCTCAAACCTATACGGCGAAATCTACCGACGGCAAAAACGATATGTTGAGTTTTGGTGGCAATGCAAGCGGTAGCACCGTTTCTATTATGCAGGTATTAGATTATCCGGTATTGCTTATTTCTGATGAAAATGAAAAAGTAGTCAGTTATGAGTTTAAAATCGTGCCAGAAGAAACGAACGCGGCTAAAATAATAAAAGTAGAGGGTGCTAAATTGAATCAGGAAGCACTTACCTATTTAAGAGACATTGCCGGCGAAAATGGAAGAATTTCTATCCAAAATGTGATGACTCAAAAAGGTGATGTTACTTTCGAAACCCCATACCGCATTGAGTTAACTTTCAATCAATAGAATTATCTTACCAAAAGTCATAACTCAGGCCCAGCTTCAGATAGCTGGGTCTGTAGTTTGTAGGAGCCTGATCATTTTTGCCGGTTATTATAGAATAAACAGGAATATTTTCTGTAAATGAATTCAAAAGGTTTTGCCTGTAAAGACAATAGAATTTTACCCGGGGTGCACGTGGAAAATGATATTGTAATCCAAGGCATACAGCCGGTAATATTTTATTAAGATTTGCATCCACTTTTTTTTGAAGACTATCCAGTTCCGGTGATTCCTGAATAAAATTTACGCTGTTTGCACCTGTCCAGGCATAAGCCACATCAGTTTCCAACGCATACTCTGCTCCAATTCCGGCCAGTATTTTAAGTGATTCATTTCTTGTCGGAAATGTAACCAATCCTGTAAAGGATAGATTATGGTGGGTCATATCGATGTATGCTTTGCTGGCAGGAGTGCTTTCTTTTACCAGTTTATATCTTGCCTGGTCGATGTGTAAACCAAGGCTTAAAATCAACCCTATTCTATTGTGTTGCTCATCTTCTATTCTCATTAAAACGGACGGTTGAATGGATGCAAAAGGATTGTAGTATTTAATGGGGTATAGCTTAGCACCAATTTCCGTATTGACGCCAAGGTGGATTTTGCTTTGGCTGTATGCAGCATAATTGGAGGATATTAAAATAAGCAGGCTTTTGAATATTCGCAGCATTAGTCAGATTTAGTTGTAATGATAATAATTACCAAATGTCATAATTGATGCCCAGCTTTATGTATACAGGTTTATAGTTCAGAATTACAGCATTATACCATCCGTTGCTGAGCTGGTAAGGGATTTCAATGTTTTCTGAAAATAATTTCAGCAGAATGGGCTTGATTGTAACCATTGTACTAAATTTTTTATTTCTTAAAGGATAATAAAGCATTCCAATATTAAAAGAGGGCAAAAGCTTACGCCGATTATCATTCAGTTTAATTTGTATGCTATCTGTATCAATGCGGAAGTATAAGTTGTTGCTTTCATTTGTAGATGTACCATAAATAATCCCGGGCTCCAGGCAATATTCTAAACCTATTCCGCTTAGTATTTTAAGTTTTTCATTTTTTAAAGGAAAGATAATAAGGCCGTCTAATGCAATATTGTTTTTCTGTATCTTAAACCATTTATCATTACTAATGCTATATCGTATTGGGTCGGCAACAAAATTCAATCTGGCAATAAAACCCAATGCATTTTCATCAGGAATTTGTAAGTTCATATAAAATCCAAATTCACCCATCGGAAACCAGCCGATACTGGTTTCAGGCCCAAATTTCCCTCCAATGCTAAAAGTTGTGCCTAGTTTGGTTTTACTATGGTTCTGTGCCTGCACACAATTGTAGAGAGTAAACAAAAAGAGTAAAAGGATTAATTTTTTCAAATAGGAAGAATGAATCTAAAGCCAAAACGAAAAGAAGAATGCTTTTAGTATGTTCCGCCAAAAAATCCTCACCTTTGCGGCACAAATCAATGACTATGGCTTTCTCTAAAATTGACATCCACACGCACATTATGCCTGAGCATATTCCGAATTACTTTCAAAAATTCGGATATGGTGAATTTATTCACCTGGAGCATCATTGTCCTGGTTGTGCGCGGATGATTAAAGGAGATAAAGTGTTCAGAGAGGTCGAACAAAATTGCTGGGATCCGGCTGTAAGGATGAAGGAAATGGATATGACAGAAGTGGGGGTGCAGGTCCTTTCCACTATTCCGGTGCTATTCAATTATTGGGCAAAACCGGAGCATGGTTACGAAACATCCCGCTTTTTTAATGATCATATCGCTCAATCCTGTGCTTATCATCCGGATCGTTTTATTGGTATCGGCACGGTGCCTTTGCAGGATATTGACTTGTCAATAAGGGAAATGGAACGTTGTGTGAAAGAGCTGCAAATGCCTGGCCTTGAAATTGGTTCCAACATTAACGGAAAAAACCTGAGTGACACCTATTTTGATCCTTTCTGGCAGGCAGCAGAAGAGTTGGGTTGTTGCATTTTTGTTCATCCCTGGGAAATGATGGGTGAAAAGGATATGACCAGATATTGGTTGCCCTGGCTGGTGGGAATGCCGGCAGAAACTGCCCGTGCCATCGCATCTATGATATTTGGTGGCGTTTTGGAACGTTTCCCGAAATTGCGGGTTGCCTTTGCCCATGGTGGTGGCAGTTTCCCTTTTACCATTGGCAGAATTGAACACGGATTTAATGTTCGCCCGGATTTGTGCGCTGTTGACA
Source organism: Bacteroidetes bacterium UBA7688 (assembly GCA_002482815.1). Lineage (GTDB taxonomy): Bacteria > Bacteroidota > Bacteroidia > Chitinophagales > Chitinophagaceae > Rurimicrobium. The sequence continues at coordinate 20,812 of DLGS01000183.1, read as the reverse complement.
ATGCTGTAAACCCAAGGGAATATTTGGGCAAATTCTGGATTGATGCATTAGTACACGATCCTAAAGCATTGAATTTTGTAGTTGATGTTTTAGGAGAAGATAAAATCTGTATGGGTAGCGATTATCCCTTCCCGCTGGGCGAGCATCACCCCGGCAAACTGATTGAAGAAATGGATTTTACAAGCGAGGTGAAAACTAAATTGCTGCACAAAAATGCGATGACCTGGTTGTACGGGAAATAAAATTCTGTTGTTAAGCAAATGCGTGAAGGATGGCAGCGAATATCCTCCGCTTTTTTGAAGCGGAGATAGCAGCGGACAGCCTGACACGAGCGAAGCATCGTGGCACGCCCAAACCTTTTAATACCTGACTTCAGTCGGCAAAAACTGCCTGGCATCGCCGTGATTGCGGATAACATCGCGCACTAAAGTAGATGATATAGTGGCGTGTAAGGCAGATGAGGTTAAAAATATAGTTTCCAGTTCCGGTGCAAGGCTGTGGTTCATATCCGCAATTGCACGTTCATATTCGAAATCGCTGACATAGCGTATACCCCGTAAAATATAGCGGGCATTCAGTTTCCGGCAAAAGTCTATTGTCAGACCTTCATAAGATTGCACCTCAACCTTTGGTTCATTGATAAACACATTTCTGATCCACTCTTTCCTTTGTTCCAGCGGAAACATAGCTTGCTTGGAAGAGTTCGTTCCTATGCCAATCACTAATTTGTCGAACAAGCCTACAGCACGTTCTATTATATTCACATGACCAAGGGTTAGCGGGTCAAAAGAGCCGGGAAACAGGCAAATGCGGTTTGACATCAGGGGTGGTTTTAGGATTGCAGAAAAAAAGTAAAAACTGTAGTGCCGTAATTTTTGATTCTGTGAAAATTAGGATGTGTCTGATAGTCATTTCTTGGCGTATGCTCCATGACAAATATTCCTTCCGGTTTCAGCAGCTGATTTTCAAAAACATACTTTGGTAAATCGTCAATATTCAGCAAAGCATAAGGCGGACCTGCAAAAATAAAATCATATTGTTCTTTGCACATCGCCATAAATTTGAAAACATCCATTTTTACAGGTCTGGCCTGTTCGATTTTGAGTGTTTCCAGGTTTTTTTTGATAAAAGCGAACATTTGTTCGTCTTTTTCAACAATAGTCTGTTCAGATGCACCACGCGAAGCAAGTTCATAAGTGATAGCGCCTGTGCCACCAAATAAATCAAGTGTTTTCAAACCTTCAAAATCCAGCATGTTTTGAAGAATATTAAACAAGCCTTCTTTTGCAATGTCGGTAGTTGGCCTTGTATAAGGCATTCTGCTCGGTGGGGATATTTTTCTGCCCCCGTGTTCTCCGCCGATTATTCGCATGAGTACAGTTGTTGGAATAAATGTATAGTTGCCGACCACTCTGGAGATATCAGATCTGAAATGCCTGTTTTTTTGCTTTGCAGCGATGGCATATAGTGATATAATTTCTTCAGGGTACTATTCTGCTCTATGCTGGTGGAGCTTACACTGAGTGGGTAGCTTAAAAGATCTACTCCAAAATGCTTACATGCTGAAGATAGCTTATAGGCAATGTCCTCGGCCGATTCATATTCAAAAGTCTGTTGCCAGTGCAATTTCTTATGGTGGTGCAAAGTAGCGATGGCAAAGCAATCAGAAATAGTACATTGAAGCAGATTTTCGACCGAAATACTGTTCTTGAAATGAATCATATTCAGCGGTAAAATCTTAAGATCATTTGTGTATTTCGAGAAAATTTCTTCAATACTTTTCGGGAAAGAATAGCTGATATGAAGTTCGCTTTTTTCAAAAGGATAAACTGCCGTTTTTTCGTCGGCTTCGCAATGAAAGATTGACTTTAGCCAGTGATTTGCATTGGTCTCATCATTATATAATTCATTTGGGATAATGATGTTTTTGGTAGAAACAACAAAAACGCTTTTAATCATCTCCGGTGCCACCAGCAAAGGGTCGTTTAAAAGTTCATATTCTATAAAAGATGAATTCCAATGTTTCGCGTCCAGTTGACTGCTATTGACGATCAATACCTCTCCGGAGGGATGAAAACCAGCGGAAATAAAGCTTCTCGGAGTGACGATACAAATAACTTTGTGTACCTGACTGAGTAAATCGTCACCTTTGTGAGCAGTGTATTGCCTTCTTAAAATATGATTGTTTATATCAGAGGACATACTTCGGAATAATTAAAATAAATTTGCACCATTAAAAGCAAAAATGCTTTCTTTTCTTTCTCTTCTTCTATGTAACAGAACAGCAAAGATAATGATTGAAAGCCTAAGCCGCAATCCTTAAAAAATATACTTCTAAATGAAGTTTTCATAATAATTGATGAAAAATCCTACGTTACAAGAGCTTAAAGAAGGTACGGTTATTTTAGTGGATAAACCCTACCGCTGGACTTCATTCGATGTGGTACACAAGTTGAGAAAACCTATTCAGGCCAAAATTGGCCACGCGGGAACATTGGATCCGTTGGCCACCGGCTTGCTCATTTGTTGTACAGGCGCTTTTACCAAAAAAATATCCGATTATCAGATGTTGCCAAAAGAGTATACCGGCATTATACATCTGGGTGCAACCACTCCAACTTATGATTTAGAGAGCCAGCCTGAAGATTTTAAGCCATATGAGCATCTTACCGAAGCTGATTTGCTGGAGGCAACGAAGGCCTTTATTGGTGATATTCTTCAGATGCCACCTGCCCATTCTGCCATTAAAAAAGATGGCAAACGGGCTTACGAATTGGCCCGTGCCGGTAAAGAAGTAAATCTTGCCGCCAGACCTGTTACAATAGGTGAATTTGAATTGACTAAAATTGAATTGCCGGAAGTTCATTTCAGGGTGACTTGTAGCACCGGCACTTATATTCGTTCGCTGGCGCAGGATTATGGTCAGGCCTTGGGTTGTGGAGGATATTTACAGGCCTTACGCCGCACAAAAATTGGCAATTATAAAGCGGAAGATGCGATCAGTCCTGAAGAATGGATGGAGTATCTGAAGCAGCAGGAAGTATGATTTTACAATAGTAAAAAAACCGGAACAGATTACACTGTTCCGGTTTTTTTTTAGTTCTTTATCTATTGTAAATAATACCTGTTCTCAATTATATAATCACTCACTTCATCCGGCGTAAGGTATCTTATAGATTTACCGGTTTTAATCTGCCCTCTCAGATAAGTTGAAGAAATATCAAGCATGGGCGCCACAACAATTTGCAGCTCAGCCCCAAACTTTTCCCTGATGTCAAATCCGGGACGCTGGTAAATGATAATCGGATAATGCTTAAGCAATTGTTCAAAATTTTTCCAGCGATGAATATTTTGAAAACTGTCGCTGCCCATTATAACACTGAAGGTATTTTTAGGAAATTGTTCC
>DLGS01000183.1:0-17351 GCA_002482815.1 Bacteroidetes bacterium UBA7688 | reverse complement strand
GCAGATAAGTCAGCGTGTCAATGGTAAAGGAAGGTTTGGGTAATCGAAATTCGATATCACTTGTCCCAAGCTTTGGATTGTCTTTTATTGCAAGTTTTACCAGGTGCAGACGGTCATATTCATTCAGCAGCGACCTGGTTTCTTTTAATGGATTTTGAGGTGAGACGACAAACCATACCTTGTCTACCGCACAATGTTCAGCAATATGATTGGCAATAATTAGATGCCCGTTGTGTACAGGGTTGAAGCTTCCGAAATAGAGTCCGATGCGCACAGAAAATAATAAAGGTGATTATAATATTGTTTACATAAAGTCATAAGCACGTCGTGCAATATTCAGGCGTATACCACTGTAAATACTCAGTGATTTTTGCTCAGGATAATAATTGCCGTCGTATTTGTAGGTGCGGTAAATAAAGCCCAAATCGAAGAATAAGCGTTCTGCTATTTTATAGCTTCCGTTAAAGCTAGCCAACATGCATTGAGAACTCAAACCATTAATCATCTTTACGCCATACTGATTAGCAACGGTATTGTAGCTTCTGAAGATATCGTTGCCATAATTTAATCCTCCCGTATCGACACCTTTTTCATAATACATCAGTTTTCCGGTGAGTAATAATTTTTTGATGGGACTGTAGTTTACAATACCAATCATTTCGATAAAGCCAGAACCTAACGGGTGTGCAAGTGGCTGGTTATAATGAGTGTAATTCGTCACACTATCGGAGTGAGAATAGGCATAAGGCCGAACCCTGTTCATCTCAAACTGCAGGTCCAGATTTTTGATGGTAAAGGCATCGAAGTATTTGGCGCCAATCTGGATACCATATTTATTGCCCCACCATTTATTATTGCTGAATAGTTCTTTCGAACGGAATTCGTCCAGGAATATTTGTCCGTAAAGCTGAACATTCTTAACCGGAATGGCTTTTGCGCTGAACCCAAGGTTCACATTATCTGGGCTGCCATAGCCACGTTCAATAGCACGGAAAAAGATAATCGGGTTTAAATAACCGAAAGAGAAATGATCGCCACGCTGGAAAATTACATTCTCGAAAAGACCCACATTCAACCATTTTGTAGCATTAATACTCAGAAAATGGGTGGTGGAATATTTTACCGGTAATTGTCTGTCCGCACCACGGTTATAAGGCGGAATGATTTCAGAGTAAATATTCTGATAATTCAATTTCCAGATTTTGGTATTGATTTTTACAAAAGAACTGCTGGCAGCAAAGTCGCTCAGGAAAAGGCTTCTCACTCCATCACCAATAAAATTTTTATCGTACCCTGCAGTGATGTTTACATAATTTTTTACCACGGCAAAATCAATATAACCTCTTGCCTGCATGTAATCATAAGTTTTTGATCCTGTTCCATTCTGGAAATAATCAGCACCGGGTACAGCCTGGTTCTTCACAATCCAGTTGGCAACATAAGAGTTGGGTTGCTCCTGATTGTCAGTAATGTAAGTGTAGAATCCAACTTTGTTTGCTATTCTACCACGCAGCTCAATACCACGGCTGCTGGCCAATAAATTCTGGCTTGTAGAAGTACCACCAACTGTCACCTGCTCGCGCATATATTGGGCACTGATGACCGGATTGACCGCCAGAAAAAAGTCTTTTGTGTTTACTTCTAAAAAGTTAGCTTGTGTTTTATAGAATGTTTTCAGCCATGGTTTTTTGGTTTTGATCGCACCTTCTTCGTGTGGTGTCCATTCTGCATTTATAGAAAGAGCAGAGCGGCTGTTGTAGGCATCTATCTGGTCAAATTCGTGCGGTAGGATCGTGCTTTTAAGGTTTTCCCCATCCAATGTATAGTGCTTTTCCACCATTCTTATAGGAGATGTATTCGTCAGAAAATCAACTAAATCTTTGCGGCTTACCGGTTTGCCTGTCAGGAACAGTCTGTCAGAGAGTTTTCCGGATTTTGTTTCCAGCCTGTCCAGCAAATAATATTCATTTTCGCCAAGTTGCAGATTAGTATTTTGAGCAAAAATCGGTTTGGTCAAGCCCAAAGCCAATGATAAAATAACGAGTATTTTTTTAGCCATTTCTGTTTGTTTTAATTTCTTATGCTAATTTGCCCAAAAGTACAGTTAAATCTTACAATTTTATAATAGAAAAGATATGATCACAATCATAAAGCAAGCGACAATAGTCAATGAAGGGAAACAATTTGTGGGTGATGTGCTTTTGCGCGATGGAAGAATAGAGAAAATTGGTAATCAGCTGGAAGTGCCTGCCAATGCCCGCGAAATCAATGCGGAGGGTTTACATCTTTTACCGGGTGCAATTGATGATCAGGTGCATTTTCGAGAACCGGGATTAACCCACAAGGCTAATATTCACTCAGAAGCAAGAGCGGCTGTTGCAGGTGGTGTTACCTCTTTTATGGAAATGCCGAACACAGTTCCTGCTGCGCTGACACAGGAGTTGCTCGAAGAAAAGTATACAATCGGAGCAAATAATTCTGTTGCGAATTACTCCTTTTTTATGGGAGTGAGTAATGATAATGTTGAAGAGGTTTTGAAGACCAACAAAAAGAAAAATGAGGTTGCCGGTATCAAAATTTTTATGGGCTCCAGTACCGGAAATATGTTGGTGGATAATTATGTGGTGTTGAATAAAATATTCGGACAGGCAGAAATGCTGATTGCAACGCATTGTGAAGATGAACGCATTATTACCGCCAATAAATTGTTGTACCCTGATGCGGATGATGCCTCGTTCCATCCGCTGATACGCAATGCAGAGGCCTGTTTCGAGAGTTCTTTTTCTGCTGTGCAACTGGCAAAACAGAATGATACGCGCCTGCATATTTTACATATCAGTACCGCGAAGGAATTGCAATTGTTCAGCAATATGATGCCACTCGCAGAAAAGCGGATTACGAATGAAGTGTGTGTGCACCACTTGCATTTTACAGCGGATGATTATGCACGTTTGGGTAATCTGATTAAATGCAACCCTGCCATTAAAGCACCGGAAAATAAAGAAGCATTGTGGAAAGCATTATTGGATGATACGCTTGACATCATTGCTACGGATCATGCGCCACATACCTGGGATGAAAAGCAACAAGCTTATTCACAAGCACCTGCAGGGTTACCACTTGTACAACATTCGGTTTTGCTCATGTTGTATTATGTACAGCAAGGAAAAATATCGATTGAAAAAGTGGTTGAAAAAATGGCGCATGCACCGGCCATTTGTTTCCAGATAAAAGATCGTGGATATATCCGCGAAGGCTATTATGCTGACCTTGTTCTGGTAGATTTGAAAAAAGAATACACGGTAAGCAAAGAAAATATTCTGTATCGGTGCGGTTGGAGTCCTATGGAAGGAATGACCTTGCCGGCAAGCATTACACACACTTTTGTCAATGGAAATATTGTTTACGAAAACGGTGAAGTAATTGAAAATAATAAAGGAATGCGGTTGGAATTTCAAAGAGATTAAAGACACAAAAAAAGCCGGACTATTTCAGTTCGGCTTTTTTCTTTTCTAATAACATTAATTCATCGCGCCATTTTGCAGCTTCCATAAAGTCGAGATTTTTTGCAGCAGCTTCCATTGTTTTCTTTGCTTTTGCAATGGCTTTAGTCAGAGAGGCGGCACTGTTATAACTTACTTCATCTTCTGCAGCGATACTTTGCGCATTATCTATCACTGCATAAGGGCTCTTTTCGTCATAGCCTTTAATATCCAGCACAGAGGTTTGTTTGAAAATCAACTCCGTTGATTTATTGACTGTTGTTGGCGTAATGCCGTGTTTCTGATTGTAGATCATTTGTTTTTCACGGCGGCGCAAAGTCTCGTCCATCGTGCGTTGCATGGATTCCGTAATTTTATCAGCATAGAAAATAACAAGGCCTTCTGAGTTTCTTGCCGCACGGCCGGCCATTTGGGTCAATGAGCGTTCGTTGCGCAAAAAGCCTTCTTTGTCTGCGTCGAGAATAGCCATCAAAGTGACTTCCGGCAAATCAAGCCCTTCTCTTAAAAGGTTTACACCCACTAGTACATCAATGGTTCCCAATCGCAGCTGACGCAATATTTCCACCCTTTCCAACGTATCTACTTCGGAGTGAATGTAGCGTGACTTGACACTGATGCGGGTGAGATATTTATCGAGTTCTTCAGCCATTCTTTTGGTCAATGTTGTTACCAACACACGATCACCCTTCTTTACCCTTTTGTCTATTTCGTCCAGCAGGTCATCTATCTGATTAATGCTCGGACGCACTTCAATCGGAGGGTCTAAAAGCCCCGTCGGGCGCACCACTTGTTCAACAATGAGGCCATCTGTTTTTTGCAATTCATAACTTGCCGGTGTGGCACTTACAAAAACAACCTGGTTCAGTTGTTGTTCAAATTCATTAAAATTAAGCGGGCGGTTATCCAATGCTGACGGTAACCGAAAACCAAAATCCACCAGGTTCATTTTGCGTGAACGGTCACCACCATACATGCCACTTATTTGCGGAATTGTCTGATGGCTTTCGTCTATCATCATAATAAAATCCTTTGGAAAATAATCGAGTAAACAGAATGGACGGACACCGGGCCTGCGACGGTCGAGAAACCGGGAATAGTTCTCAATGCCTTTACAGAAGCCCAGTTCCTGAATCATTTCCAGGTCATAATTCACCCTTTCTTTGATTCGCTGTGCTTCGATATTTTTCCCTATTCTGGTAAAATAATCTACCTGTGCATTCATTTCATCCTGTATCTCGTGGATGATATCTGCCATCAAATGTTTCGGTGCGATGTAAAGGTTTGCCGGAAAAATCGCCGCATGATCCAGCGACATAATTCTTTTTCCTGTTTCCACTTCGAAGCTTTCTATTTCTTCAATTTCATCTCCAAAAAAAGTAATGCGGTAACCATAATCCAGGTAGGGCAGATTGATGTCAACGGTATCTCCGTTTACTCTGAAGGTTCCTCTTGTGAATTCCCCCTGGCTGCGCATGTATTGTGCATGCACCAGTCCGTGCAAAAATGTATTTCTACCAAAACTTTCACCTTGCTGAATACGGATAATGCTATTCTCATATTCCATCGGGTTTCCCATACCATAGATACAGGAAACGGAAGCAACAATAACAATATCACGTCGGCCGCTCAACAGGCTGGAAGTGGCGCGCAGCCTTAGTTTTTCCAGTTCTTCATTGATGGCAAGATCTTTTTCGATATAAACATTCTTTGTAGGAATGTACGCCTCAGGTTGATAATAATCGTAATAGGAAACAAAGTACTCCACCGCATTCTCCGGAAAAAACTGACGAAACTCTCCATACAATTGCGCTACAAGCGTTTTGTTGTGTGTGAGTATGAGCGTGGGCTTTTGCACAGCCTGTATAACATTGGCCATGGTAAAGGTTTTGCCGGAACCGGTAACACCCAATAAAGTCTGAAACTGCTCACCCTCATTGATTCCTTCCACCAGTTGTTTGATGGCTGTTGGCTGGTCCCCCGCGGGTTGATAATCACTGTGTATTTTAAATTGCATTTGGTTGTTGTTTCGCCTCTTTGTGGTCCTACACAAAACTATCTTTTTTTGGGCAGAAATTTTTCCGGGTGCGCTCAGCTTTTACTTACTATTGGGCTTTGGGTCTTCTATTGGCTTTTGCGTGCCTCTGCCAGCGCTATCTGTGTTTAGTATATGTTGCTTAATCCAATCAGCGGATATTACGACTTCTTTATAATAGTGAATAAGCCATTATATCCCTCATGCAAAGGTTCAAAATTAAAACCTACCGCACCTAGCTCTGTGTATTTACCACAACATTTGCTTCCTTCTGTTGTTTTGGTAAGGTGCAGGGTATCAATATCTTTATCATCGAGCATAAGAAAAACAGTTGTGAACTGCCGGTAGTCATATTGTATGTGTAAAAGGCTATCCTTATTTTCAGAATCATCGGTATTGGGACCCTTTTGACAAATATGTTTAACCGTGTCAGTACCCGATAAGGAATAAGCCACTATAGAATCATTATTGTATTTTTTATTGTCTCCGAATAATAGGTCTTTTCCGTTTTGATCCAATATTTTGAACTTGGAGCGATTTCTAGGTGTCGAATCGCATTTTTGAGAAGCAAAGCAACAAGATTCTAAAGTAGCTATAACAATTAGCAACAACAGCAACTGTATATTAATTTTCATGTCAGGAAGGTACTTTTATATTCTAACATAAATCTTCAAATCAATTATCCAATCCAACCTTTCTGCAATAATAGCTCTGCAATCTGAATCGCATTGGTAGCTGCACCTTTGCGCAGATTATCGGCTACTATCCAACAGTTCAGCGTATTTGCCTGGCTTTCGTCGCGGCGGATACGACCAACAAAAACTTCATCTTTATTGGTGGCATAAAGCGGCATCGGATATTCTTTTTGAGCGGGGTTATCCGTTACAATTATGCCGGGTGCATTGTTCAGAATATTGTTCACGTCAGCCAGGTCAAAATCGTTATTAAATTCAATATTTACACTCTCACTGTGACCACCCATTACAGGTACGCGCACGCAAGTTGCAGTCACTTTAATGTTATCGTCACCCATTATTTTGCAGGTTTCCAGCACCATTTTCATTTCTTCTTTGGTGTAGCCATTATCCTGGAAAACATCAATCTGAGGAATCAGGTTAAAGTCAATCGGATGCGGATAAACTGAAGTCACTTTTTCGCCGGAGCGCTGTTGCAGCAACTCATCCACCGCTTTTTGACCGGTCCCGGTTACGGACTGGTAGGTACTGACAACAACACGTTTGATGTTGTATTTTTCGTGTAAAGGTTTTAGCACAACAACCATTTGTATGGTCGAACAATTCGGGTTGGCAATGATCAGGTCTTCTTTATGCAATGCATCACCATTTACTTCCGGAACAACTAATTTTTTTGTAGGATCCATTCTCCAGGCAGATGAATTATCAATGACATAACAACCCACTCCGGCAAACAAAGGTGCCAATTCCAACGATGGTCCTCCACCGGCTGAAAATAAGGCCAGTTCAGGTTTTTGTGCAATAGCATCTGCCGCCAGCATGACTGGAAACTGCTTACCCTTAAAAGAAACCATCTTTCCCAGTGAGCGCTCTGAGGCTACAGGCAATAATTCTGTGATCGGAAAATTTCGTTCTTCTAAAAGGCGGAGCATAGTACTTCCTACTAAGCCGGTAGCGCCTATCAATGCTACTTTCATTAATTTTTTTTGAGGTTTAAAAAATAAGAATCGCGAAAATAAGAACATTTAGAGAGGATTATTTTTTACAAGTGATAATTTCTTTGTAAGATTTACTGATAGTTCTGGTAGTAAAATTTTACTTATAATATTTTTTGATGCGAGTAAACTATTGTTATTTATAGAAGTTCAGTTAGGTATTATTTAGAATAAAAACCTATTCGAAAAATATAAATTGTATTATTAAAATATGCATTATAGTATAAAAATTTATTTTGTGTATAATGCTTAATTGTAAGTATAATTTATAATTTTATTGCAGAATAAATTTTTTAACATGAAGAACATTTTATTTTCAATTTGCTGTTTTATCGTCTCAAATGCGCATGCTCAGGTGCATTTGTCAGGTTCTGTTTATGCTCAAAATTTTGATGCATTATCTTCCGGATTGCCGCTAGGTTGGGGTGTAGACACCAATGCAAAAACAGCTTCTCCTGGCGGTTCTGCGCTGGCAGGTTTTATTGCTGTTCCCGGCACCGGAACCAGATGGGGAAATACTTCCGGCGGATTTAAAAATGTTGCTTCAGCTAACGGTTTTGCCAATTTCGCTGCCGGAACAAGTGCTCTGCAATTGGCAGCAACTGACAGGGCTTTGGGTGTAAAACAAACCGGAACATTCGGTGATGCCGGAGCTTCATTTACCTTTAAGATCGATCATACTTTCAGGCTAAGTGACTTTGAAATGGATTTTAAACTTCAATCTCTGGATTCATCGAATGGAAGTAAATTGACAACATGGCTCGTTCAATATGCAGTGGGGGCTATCCCCGGAGCTTTCACTACTGTAAGTACCGGTATGATGACCACAGGTGGTAATACCTTCAGTAATACACTTTATAATATTGCCTTTGGTAGTGCGATAAATGATAAACGAGACATGGTTTGGATACGGATTGTTACCCTATCAACTGCAACAGGAACAGGCTCAAGGGCAACAACGGCAATTGATGATGTAGAACTTCGCTGGACAGGCATTGCAGATCCTGGTTTTCGTCCTATTGTTCAAAAGTTCTTTCCGGCTAATGGAGCAATCAATGTCCCTTTGGGAACTGTTTTGACCATTGATTTTTCAAAGTATGTTTCTTTGGGAGCGGGCGGAAGTGTTTATATCAAAAATGAAACAGATAATAAAACGCAGACTATCAACGCTGCTTCGACATTTCTAAAGGTAACAGACAAACAATTGTTGATTTCCGGAGTTAAATTAGATACAGGAAAAGTTTACCATGTCACATTTGATTCTACAATTGTTGATACGGTATTGGCTGCAACATATTCGGTTGAAGATACCACTGAATGGCGCTTTTCGACGATACACTCACTTCCTCATTATATGAATTATGTGGAAACATTTGATACCTCTTGTGTTTTGGATGCGATGTTACCAAAAGGCTGGATAGCCTATTCTGAAATTGGAAATGAAAAATGGGATTGTGGTGATCTTTATGGACCCAGAATTTATGGAAACAATAGTGGAGTGAACACTGAAAATGTCGATTGGTTAATTTCTCCAATTTTTAATATTAGTGGCGCAAGCAGAGTTGTATCATTTTATTTGCATAAATCTCATTCTGGAAATGAATTGCAAATTCTACTTTCCCATAATTATGCCGGTTCGGGATCTCCTGATTCAGCAATCTGGACGCCAGTTCCCATGCCGTTTTTTCCTGCAGATACCAATGTGTATAAATATTTTAGTATTCCAGTTATTGGTTTCCAGGATTCACCTACCTATTTTGCATTCCGGTATACGTCTAATTCAGGCGGTGCTTATGATTTGGAAATAAATGATTTTGCTGTTTACAGATCGATGGGGATCAATGAGATTACTAAAACTGAAAACGGACTTAAAGTAATTGGTAATTCTTCCTCAAATAATATTGCTTTGCAAATTTCAAATACCCCTGAAGGTTATTATCAGCTGGAGTTATTTAACGCTGTCGGACAAAGAGTTTATCAGAAAGAAATTATACTGACTTCCGGCAATCAGAACTTCGATATTACTGATGTATATCTTAGTTCGGGCATGTATATTGTAAAATTGTCTAACACAAACCTGCAATTTTTGCAAAAGTGTATTGTAAGATAAATCCTATTTTTGTACTGCAATAACAGCAATTTATTATGGCAGAATATAGTGTGGGCGATGCCTTAAAACGACTGATTGCTCAGTCGGGCTGGGGCGACAGGGTAAACGAATACCGTATAAAAGAAGATTGGGAAAAAATTGTTGGCGTTACTATTGCACGCTATACCCATAATATTCAGCTTCGCAACAGGGTATTGATTGTGAGCACAGATGTTGCCCCTTTAAAACAGGAAATAGTGTTGGGTAAAGACAATCTGATGACCAAAATTAATCTCCACTTTGCCGAAACAATGGTTTTGGATATTAAGGTTCGTTAACGGAGGATGTCAGACATGAGATTTTTTATAAAAATTGAAATAAAATTGTAAGTCAGAATGGATTAATGTTCATTAATGAGTGAACAAGCTTCATAACCGACTGATTTACAATAGACAATTTTTTAATAAAATCGTATAAAAAATTGTTCATTTGAATTATTGGCCTACCTTTGCAGTCCGAAATTCAAAAATTTTAAACACAAATACAATGTCTCATTTCAGTACAGAAGAAAAATTAAGCATCTTCAAAGAATTTGGTGGTGATGAAAAAAACACCGGTTCCATTGAAGCGCAAATTGCGATGCTTACACAACGTATCAACCACATTTCTCAGCATATCAAAGGTGGTAACAAAAAAGACTTCTCTTCAAACCGTGGTTTGATGAAAATGGTTGGTCAGCGTAAACGCAAATTGCTTTACCTGAGCCGCACGAACCTGACAAGCTATCGCGCATTGCTCGAAAAACTTGGATTGCGTAAGTAATCATTTCATAACACTGCTATTCCCGACAGAGATGTTGGGAATAGCTTTTTTATGCCCGTAATGTTTTACTTTTGAGAGATATTTTTTAAAATAAGCTTAGATAAAACCTTACTGGGGCAAATTTGAATTTAGTAAATGCTTGTTCTGCTATAATAAGAAATTACCCGTTTGCTACCATATATATGCGGCGTAGCAAGCGTATCGCTGACAAAGCCCGCATTTTTGATGACATAATTTAAAAACAAAACAAGCAATCTTTATGACGCTGAATCCAACTTCCGTATCATTCAAACTGAATGATGGCCGCGAAGTAACAATCGAAACGGGCAAACTTGCCCGACAAGCCGATGGAGCCGTAACTGTACGCCTCGGCAATGCTATCCTCCTTGCTACTGTGGTAGCCAACAAAGAGCCTAAACCAGGCCAATCATTCTTCCCCCTTACTGTAGATTACCAGGAAAAATTTGCTTCGGCAGGTCGTATTCCGGGTTCTTTCTTCAAAAGAGAAGGCCGTTTGAATGACTATGAAATCCTGATTTCCCGTTTGATAGACCGCGCTTTGCGCCCTTTATTTCCCGAAGATTATTATTGCGATGTACAGGTATTGGTGTCTTTGATTTCTTCGGATATTGAAGTAATGCCGGATGCACTGGCTTGCCTTGCAGCCTCTGCAGCATTAGCCGTTTCTGATGTACCGGTTCAGGAAATTATCTCTGAAGTACGTGTTGCACGTATCAACGGTGAATTCCAGATTAACCCGACACGCAGTGCGTTGGCAACAGCTGATATGAACTTTATCATTGCAGCTACTGAGAAAAATATAATGATGGTAGAAGGCGAGGCAAAAGAATGCCAGGAAGCCGACGTCGTGAAAGCAATTGAAATTGCACACGAAGCCATTAAAGTGCAGGTAAAAGCACAACAGGAATTGAGAGACAAACTGGGATTGACCACAAAACGTGAAGTCGTTCCTGTTGAAATCAACGAAGAACTAAAAACACGTGTTGAAGCATTTGCTGCAGCACGTATGCTGGAAATCAGCAAAAGCGGTGCTGCAAAACACGACCGCAGTCTGGGTTACAAAGCCTTGTCTGAAGACCTGAAAGCTCACCTGAGCGAAGGTCTTGAAGCTGACGGCGATTTGCCTGGCGACGTTTGGGGTGCTGCAAAACGTTATTTTGACGACTTGCAATACTACACTGTCCGCAATATGATCCTGGACGAAGGAGTTCGCCTGGATGGCCGTAAAACGGACGAAGTGCGTGATTTGTTTATGGAAATTGATGCATTGCCTTCACCACATGGTTCGGCATTATTCACCCGTGGCGAAACACAATCTTTGACCACCGTAACATTAGGTGCAAAAGACAGTGAATTGCTGATTGAAACAGCTGCAACTTCTGAATACCAAAAATTCATTTTACACTATAATTTCCCTCCATTCTCTACCGGCGAAGCAAAACCAATGCGTGGCGTTGGCCGCAGAGAAGTCGGTCACGGAGCCTTAGCAAAACGCTCCCTGGAGCAAATGATGCCGGGCCTGGAGTATCCTTACACCGTGCGCGTTGTTTCTGATATTCTTGAATCAAATGGCTCTTCTTCAATGGCAACTGTTTGTGCCGGTTCTCTGGCATTGATGGATGCAGGTGTTCCTTTACCAAAACACGTAAGTGGTGTGGCCATGGGATTGATCAGCCGTTCTTCTGATAAAAAATGGGCTGTATTGACCGATATCCTTGGTGATGAAGATCATTTGGGTGATATGGACTTTAAAGTTACCGGAACACGCGAAGGTATCTGCGGTATCCAGATGGATATTAAGGTGGACGGCCTTGGTATGGATGTAATGACTTCAGCGTTAGAGCAAGCCCGAAAAGGACGTTTGCATATCCTTGAGGCGATGTACGCCTGCACACCGGCTTACCGCAACGAATTGAAACCACATACTCCCCGTATTGAGCAATTGATCATCGATACTGAATACATTGGTGCAATTATTGGTCCGGGTGGTAAAATCATCCAGGAAATCCAGCGCGAAACCGGCACGACTATTTCTATTGAAGAAAAAGAACAAAAAGGTTACGTAAAAGTTTTTGCAGTCAATAAAGAAAGTATTGACAAAGCAATGAACTGGATCAAAGGTATTGTGAGTGTGCCGGATATTGGCGGAGAATATGATGCAACCGTGAAGAGCATTATGCCTTACGGAGCGTTTGTAGAGTTTATGCCCGGCAAACAAGGTTTGTTGCATATTTCTGAAGTAAGCTGGAGCAGATTGGATAATCTGGATGGTGTATTGAAAGAAGGTGATGCTATCAAAGTAAAATTGCTGGATGTAGATCCTAAAACGGGTAAATACCGACTGAGCCGTAAAGTGCTGATGGAAAAACCTGAAGGTTATGTTGAGCCTGTAGAAGGAGAGCGCCGCGAACGCCGCGATCGTCCTGAAAGAGGTAACGACCGAGGTGGAGACCGTCGTAGTGGTGGTGGCAACCGCGATAACCGTGAGCGCCGTGAACCACGCGAACCTCGTGCTGACCGTCCGGAAAGATCGCCACGCGAAGAATCTGCAAACAACGAAACGAACAATGACAACAGCAGTGATGCTGATATGAAATTGTAGCTTTCAACGAAAATAATAATTAAGGAAAACCGCTTCATTTTTTATGGAGCGGTTTTGTTTTATGGGTATAAACAACCGTAGATAGCGTTTGATTTGACAGGAAATAATTCCAATGGAAATACTCGGATGAGTAAAAAATATTTTAAGTTGAACTTGCAAATCAATAAAAATATATTTAAGAATAAATAACAATCCTGTGTAATGAAATCAACCTTGCTTGTAGTCTTTTTAATTGCCTTCCCTTTCTCAGGAATTTTTGCACAGGAAAAAATGGCTTTAGGTAAATATACCGTAACTGTTCAGCCACTGCAATTATTGGTTCAGGATATTCCGGTCTTTATCGAAAGGAGTTTCAAAAGAAATACTTTAGGCGTTACGCTTGGCTATCACTTTAAAACGTATTGGGATGAATATATTTCAGGTCCATATTACAATTTTAATGAGCATTGGGGCCAGGTTCCAGGCTCGGTCACCAGTTATCAGGCTTTGAGCTTTGGAGTAAATGCCAAGCATTACATCACTAACAGTATTATTTTGAAGGACAACTATTTTACCGATATTGGTGGGATAATAATACCGGATTTTCCTCCTATCACATAGATGTTTTAAACGTTGTGGGGCTCAAATGCTTATTTGGACATACTTCTGGTATTTCGGGAAAAGGCAGCGTACGTGTCGTTATTAATAAATATTGTGGTATGAGTTTCCGTGAAAAATTTAAAGGGAAGCCGGGCAATTCCAGTTTTTTCAAGGATGATTTCGGCTTTACGCCAGGTTTGCAATTAGGTGTAAGTGTTGGCATTACTCCTTTTCCTAAAGACAAAATGATAAAATGACAATTATTCAGTAATAAAGTCATTTTATAATAAACTTGAAATTTAAAAGGTTATGCTAACCACGATACATGTAAGAATAACCAGTTTCAATAAATAATTAGGTAAAACCGTGCTGTTATTAAGCGCTTTTACTTTTACCGATGTCGCGTTCCTTTTTTAGTAGAATCTATATTCCGTTTTTTGCTGAAATACTTTGGTAATCTCAAGACTACAGAAAAATGATAACGCTAAAATTTACCCATCTTATTTTGATGAAAAGTCTGAGGCTCGTTGCTAGGTTTAGAAAATTTAAATTTAGTCAAAACCACCACCTTCAGGTGGCGGTTTCTTTTATAAAATGATAGCGATTTTGTTAGAATTCCTGATATATTCTGTTTAACTTTGCACACAAAATAAATATTTCAAGCCCTAATTTAACACATAATTAAATTAGTTATAAAACGAGTACAGGTATGGCAAAAGTTGCATTGATTACGGGGGTTACAGGTCAGGACGGAGCTTATTTAGCTGAATTACTTTTAGGAAAAGGTTATATTGTTCATGGGATAAAGCGCCGTAGTTCACTGTTTAATACAGATAGAATAGATCATCTTTACGAAGATCCTCATATAAACAACCGACATTTTATATTACATTATGGTGATTTGTCAGATAGCTCCAATCTGATTCGTATTATTCAGGAGGTGCAGCCTGACGAAATTTATAACCTTGGAGCGATGAGCCATGTAAAAGTAAGTTTTGATGCTCCTGAATACACTGCCAATGCTGATGGAATTGGTACATTAAGAATCCTGGAAGCTATTCGCCTGTTGGGATTAACCAAAAAAACTAAAGTATACCAAGCCTCTACTTCAGAGCTTTACGGGTTGGTACAGGAAGTTCCGCAGACTGAAAGAACACCTTTTTATCCGCGCTCGCCTTATGCAGTTGCCAAAATGTATGCTTACTGGATTACCGTAAATTATCGCGAAGCCTACGGAATGTTTGCGTGTAATGGTATCCTTTTCAATCATGAAAGCCCGCTTCGCGGAGAAACATTTGTAACACGCAAAATTACCCGGGCCGTGGCACAAATGGCTCTGGGATTGCAGGATAAACTATACATCGGAAATCTTGATGCAAAACGTGACTGGGGTCATGCACGCGATTACGTAGAGGCAATGTGGCTGATGCTGCAACAGGAAACACCGGAGGATTTTGTAATCGCAACAGGAATTACGACAACTGTTCGTGATTTTATCAGAATGGCATTTGCTGAATTGGGAGTTGAAATTGAATTCAGAGGGGAAGGTGTAAATGAAAGAGGTTTTGTTCTTTCTTTCACAGGTGAATACAGCTTCGAAACAGGAAAAGAAATTATTGCTGTAGATCCGGCTTATTTCCGCCCTACAGAAGTTGAATTATTAATTGGCGATCCTTCAAAAGCTCAGCAAAAATTGGGTTGGAAAGCGAAATGCACTTTGCCAGAGCTGGTGAAGGAAATGGTAAATGCTGACCTTAACGCTTTCCGTAAGGAAAAGATGTTGAAAGAAGCTGGTTTTACTGTTTTGAGACAGTTCGAATAAGGAATAAAAAGTGGCCAAAGAATAATTTACCCGAAATAATTAATAATGCAATTAACAGATAAAATCTATATAGCAGGTCACAGAGGAATGGTGGGAAGCGCTATTCATCGGAGACTGAACGGTTTAGGTTTTCAAAATATAATTTATCGCACTTCTTCAGAATTGGATTTAAGAAATCAGCATGAAGTTGCTGCATTTTTTGAGGCAGAAAAACCTGTTTTCGTTTTCCTGGCTGCTGCAAAAGTTGGTGGTATAATGGCCAACAATACTTTCAGAGCAGATTTCCTGTACGAAAACCTGATGATTCAAAACAATGTTATTCATCAGGCATACAAAAATGGTGTAGAGAAATTGATGTTTTTGGGTTCCTCTTGTATTTATCCAAAACTGGCACCACAACCCTTAAAAGAAGATTATTTGCTCACAGGTTTGCTTGAACCAACCAATGAACCTTATGCCATTGCAAAAATTGCAGGAATCAAAATGTGTGATGCATACAGAAGTCAGTACGGATGCAATTTCATTTCTGTAATGCCTACCAATTTGTATGGTCCTAACGACAATTATGATCTGAATAATTCCCATGTATTGCCGGCAATGCTGCGCAAATTTCATGAAGCAAAAGTAAATAATGACTCCACTGTAAATTTATGGGGAAGCGGAAGTCCGTTGCGCGAATTTCTTCATGCAGACGATATGGCCGACGCCTGTGTTTATTTAATGAATTCCTATAACGAGGCCGGCATTGTGAATATTGGTGTCGGAAAAGATATTGCCATCAAGGACCTTGCTGAATTGATAAAAAATATTGTTGGTTTTGAAGGAGAGATTGTTTGGGATAGTACGAAACCGGATGGCACACCCAGAAAATTAATGGATGTCAGCAAATTAAATTCCCTTGGTTGGGTAGCAAAAATTGATTTGCATAATGGTATTCAATCTGTTTACAATGAAAAATTCTCAGAGAACACTCAGGCATAGAATATTAGAATCCTACTACCGTGATTGAAGAACAGAAATGGTTTGTAATTGTCACCAGGCCAAGAGCTGAGAAGAAAGTAAGTGAAGGTCTTTTGAAAACAGGCATCATTCACCTGCTGCTGATGCAAAAACAACTCCGGCAATGGAAGGATAGAAAAAAATGGGTTGAGATGCCGCTTTTTAATTCCTACATTTTTGTTCTGATAAACCCACTTCGCAGGAATGAGGTTTTTGATGTCCCTGGAGTAATAAAATTTGTTTCGATAGGAGGAAAGCCTTCTACGATAAGCGAAGTTGAAATTGACCGGATAAAACGGGTAGCAGCTTTTGAAAAGGAAATCAACATTGTAAATGATGTTTTGAATATTGGTGATTTGGTCGAGGTGATTGAAGGTCCGCTAAAAGGGATAAAAGGAAAATTGGTTGAGAAAGAAAATAATGCTTATCTCAATATTATTATAGAAAATTTGGGTTACACTGCTTCATTTAAAATAGACAGCAGTATTGTGAGAAGGATAGCGAATTAACCGTTTCCGCAATGTAAATAAATACCTGGTTCGATAAAATTAGAATTTTGATTGGACTCAGGAATGGCGAAGCCATGTTTAAAAAGCTATAATCAGAATGAGTGATATTGCTATTAAAGTCGAAAATTTAGGCAAGCTTTACCGTCTTGGAGAAGTGGGTACCGGCACTATCAGCCACGATCTCAATCGTTGGATAGCTAAAGTGCGGGGAAAGGAGGATCCGTTTGCCAAAATTGGCGAAAGCAACGACCGCACCCAAAAAGGGGAGAGCGACTATGTGTGGGCTTTGAAGAATGTAGACTTTGAAGTAAAAAAGGGAGAGGTGCTGGGTATAATAGGTAGAAACGGAGCCGGAAAAAGCACTTTACTAAAGTTGCTGAGCAAAGTAACCCAGCCATCAGAAGGGAATATAAAAGTGAATGGACGTATAGCCAGTTTACTGGAAGTAGGGACAGGCTTTCATCCCGAAATGACCGGAAGGGAAAACATTTTCCTGAATGGTGCAATAATGGGAATGACCAAACGGGAAATCAAATCCAAGTTCGACGAAATTGTAGACTTTGCTGGTGTAGAAAGATATGTGGATACCCCCGTAAAAAGATATAGTAGCGGTATGTATGTGCGACTGGCATTTGCAGTGGCCGCTCATCTGGAGCCCGAAATATTAATTGTGGATGAGGTAT
>DLGS01000194.1 GCA_002482815.1 Bacteroidetes bacterium UBA7688 | reverse complement strand
GTTACTGGAGCAGGTGGATTTTCAGGAAGAAGTGCAGCCGTTTAAAAGTGGAAGCCGGTACCGCAAGGACGGCCGTACCAGGGTCATTTTTGAAAATGGTACAGAGTCGAACATGCTTTACCGGTCCTTGTACAAAGCATTATTGGAAAATGGCAAGGTGGTATCGAAAAATGCCGATGAAGTCAACCAAAGTTTTTTAGAAAGATTCAGCAATATCACCGAAGACGATCAGGAAGCAGGATTCATATACATACTCAAATCAAAAAGTGAAAAACAGGAAATCAAGGACATCTCGCATCTGTACAAGATTGGTTTTTCCAAAAGGCCAGTGGAAGACAGAATTAAAAATGCCGCTCAGGAGCCTACCTTTTTAATGGCAGAAGTGCGGATTGTAATGACCTGGAAGTGTTATAACCTGAACCCGCAAAAATTGGAACAGTTGCTCCATAATTTTTTTGGCAGGGCTTGTCTGAATATTGATGTATTTGATAAGGCTGGCAACCGTCATACGCCCAGAGAATGGTTTATTGCGCCATTGGATGTGGTGGAGCAGGCTGTGAACTGGATTATATCGGGGGAGATATTGGAATACCGGTATAATGTTGATAGTGGGGAGATTGAGAAGAGGTGATTTGGGTTTTATACTTTCAAATTTAAATGCTGTTACCCAAAACTACTTCAACACAATTGTATATTTTTAAATGGTGTTTCATCGTTCAATTAACGAACTAATTTACTTCTGAATCTCCTCCAGAGATTCGATTATATGTAATAATTGACAAAGAACTCAATTGCGTAAGAATCCAACCTCATCTATTCGCAGTGGTCTTACCTATCAAGACTTATGGCTGCTTGACCTTGGCGCTCAATGGCTTAAAGCGCCCCACAGATGGCATTCCATCGAGCAAGAGACTTA
Source organism: Bacteroidetes bacterium UBA7688 (assembly GCA_002482815.1). Taxonomy (GTDB): domain Bacteria; phylum Bacteroidota; class Bacteroidia; order Chitinophagales; family Chitinophagaceae; genus Rurimicrobium. The sequence continues at coordinate 7,798 of DLGS01000194.1, read as the reverse complement.
TCCATCTGAGATTGAAGAAGGGAGATTCTTTTTTGACGATATTATTGTCACTGAATCTTCCGGAAAATATCGGTTCTATCAGATCAAACATCGCCAAAACGAACAAGATTTCTGGACTTGGGATAATTTTTTAACCGCTGGGAGTAGAAATAAGCAATCTCTTTTTAAAAAATGGTCACAATCCTTGGGTAGACCTACACTTGTTAGCAAAATTGCCTACGCTGCTTTTATTACCAATGGAAGACCTGACCCTACAGTATCAAAGTATCTAAAAAATGAACATTTTGACCTGCAACAAATTAAAGAAGAAAATACAGTGTTGTTCCAAAATATCTGTGAGGAAGTGGAGGGGGAACAATCCGCATTTAATTTTTTTGAGGGATTAGAATTCAAATTTGAACAACCGGGCAAGGATGTTCTTGAAAAAAATCTGTTGGAAGAATACTGCCGTGAACTTGGAGCGACTAAAGATGGATTCAACAGTCTCTGGTTGGCAATTAAACATAATGGTAATCAGTCTTATCCTGATCCCATAACCTTAGCCGATTTACGCGAGTGGTGTCAGTGGGACGAGCCTCGTCCTTTGAACCAAAATTTTTTAGTTCCTGAGGACTTTATTTTATTTGAGCGACACGCACATTCAGCAGTAAAAAAAGACCTGAAGGACTCGGGTGGTGGCATTAAAGTTGTCTATGGCAAACCGGGCGTTGGCAAAAGCACTTACCTGTCTAATCTCGTTAAAGAATTACTAAAGGCTAAAATTCCTGTTATCCGTCATCACTATCACATTTCAACGAGCGATCCGGAAGCCAACGAACGGCTTGATGTAAAAAGACTAGTTGAGGCTTTAAAATATCAGTTCAAGGAATTACCCAATGAGATGTTGGGAGACATGGCCAATAAAAACTCGGAGAGTATTGCTATTTCTGAATTTATTGATACTGTAGCTAAGTATGGCCGTGAAAATGGGAAGTGTTTGATAATGATTTTAGATGGTATTGATCATGCTCAAACTTACGGTGACCGAGAGAACTTGCAACGTTTTTTACGCGATATTATTCGTCCGCAAGGTGGTGTATGGTTTGTACTGGGAATGCAATATATTGCAAAGGATTATCTTCCAAGTGTTCTTTTTGATCATTGCCCTGAGAGTGCTTGGATGGAAATCAAAGGATTGAGTAAAGAAGGGGTGCGAAAGATTGTCGATCGGAATCAAATAGGAATAAAACTTCCACCTAAAAATTATGGGTCACGTCAGGAGATTATTGATCAACTTTTCGAATGTTCTCAAGGCCTACCTCTATACTTACGTTACGCTTTAGCCTGGCTCAAAGATTCCATTGGTAAAAATCAAATCAATCTATTTGATGTTCAACGATTACCTGCCTACGATGGCGATATTACTAACTACTACCGTGCCCGTTGGGTCATGCTACCTGTACCTGCCAAATGGGCTGTCATAGCTTTAGGTGTTTTTCAAACGCCACTAACACTACAACAATTCACAAAGGTGATGTCTCATCTTGCAGAACGGCATGAGCAAGTACAGGAAGCTATTGTATCAATTATGCACCTTTTGTCAATTGATCCGATACTTGGCGGGATACGAATTTTTCACAATAGTTTTGCTTTGTTTATCCAGCAAACAGAAGAGTATCAGTATCAGCGCGATGTGATTGTCCAAAGAGTGCTTGAATGGCTCCGTCAAACGTCAGATGATGACTTGCGCTGGGCTGAAGAAAAACGGATTGAGTATTTAAATGGTAACAATTCCCTCTTACTTTCTTTGGACCGTGAGTGGTTAGTACAGAGCATTTTAGATAACCGTCCGGCCGAACTTATATTAAATCAATTGGATATTGCTGGAGAGGCCGCATTTAAAGCGCATAAATTTGGTAAAGTATTGGAGGTGAATATGCTTCACGGCTATTTTTCTAATATTCAAAATTATCAACGGGAGTATTACGAATTAATTCAGGAACAAATACTGGATAAGTCGCCTATTCGTATGTCAACAAGTCTTGATCTTAGATCACTACCACCTCGTTCACTATATAATTATGCAAAGCGCTTTCAAACGCACTTGTCACCAGCATTTCAGCAAGCTGTATTTGATCTTCTGAAGGAAAGACATAATGATAAAAACGCCGACTATGCAAATCGTTTTGGAGATAGTTCAAGTGAAATAGAAAAGTACGTGGTGAAAATTGCTGCCTTAGATCGAAAATTTGATTACAATCGTATTTACCAGTATGTCGCACAATTCAGACCAAACAAGTCCGGGCAAGTAATAAGTATATATATTGATGAACTGGTACAAACGCGTCAGTTGGGCAAGTTAAAAGACTTTCTCAATTTAGAGTTTTCAACGCCGGAAATTGTACAGATCATCTTGACACTTTCTCAAAATGAAGCAAAAAAATCTCCTCAAGTTGATGAATTATTAGCCCAATTTGCCGGTAAAGATCCAATGCTCGGTAGTATTTTTCATTATATCATAGACGGGACTATTGGTGATGGAAGTGCATTACTACCATCCATGAATCAATTCCCGGAGGAGTTAAAGTCTTTTGAAACAGAATTGAGCAGACAAGTCACTGAGGGATTTATCGATGCTTTCTTAGCCTCTCTCCAACTGACGCTTCAAAATCAACCTGAAAAAGTAGAGGATTGGAAGTCAAATTTACCTAATAATTGGAGTGCCCGAGCCGCTGCAAAATTCGCGTTGGCCGGACAAATATCAGGCTCTCAGGTATTGCAAAGTGAGCGATTAGATTATAAGCGTTTCTTTGCCGCATTTGAAGACTTAGACACGTTGCATTTTGGCGAGCACTCTTCTGCTCATGAATTTTCCTCCTGCCTTCGTGATGCAATTAAATATTGTTTAGAGGTATTAATTCGTTTCAATCGGCTGGGTCTTCATGATTACCGAATTTCTCTACCGGAGTTTCTGGCTATTCAAAACGGTCAAATTTGGGGAGAATACCATTGGTTAGAATTCTTCGCAACCGGTAATTCGCAGGTACTGTCTATTGAAACCTATAAGACCTTTATTAATTCACAGATTACTAAAATGCCGACTTGGATTGTCGAGTTTAACGAACGTTCAAAAAGGTATAGCTTATTGGCCAGAATAGCGGATTTACACAATGATGATAAAAACTACCAGCGATGTATTCGTCTGGCAGTTGAAAATGCATTGGGTTATGGCGACCATAAGGAGATGTTTCTGCATCAACTAATAAGCAGTGTGGAAAATGGGCACGAAAATGGCTCAGTACATGTAAAAAAATGGCTATCAAGATTAACTCCCTTGATATGGAAAGTAGAAAAGTATACTGATGGTGATGAAACCGGTAGTTTCCCAAACAATTTAATTGACTTGTTTGCCAAAGTGGATGTGGGACTTTTATATAATGCGTATTTGTACTGTATGGAGTCTGAAGACTACCAATTGGCAGACAGTATCTGGTACACGATCATAAAATCCTGGGATTTCACTTCTGCCTTCCAAACAGATCTGGCTTTAACTGCTGTTGAACGGAGCGCTTATGCTGCACTGCAAGACAAGGCAGAAAAATTTGATAATGCGCGAGTTGCGTTAGAAAGAATACATCAACAATTTGGTTCTTTACATCCTTATCCTGAAACTCAATCAGGAAAAAATTCCCACCCCTTAACCGAAAAGGAAGGTATATCTATTATACCCTTGGATCAAATAAACAGGGTGATAAAAGAATCGGGTACCACTCATGATCGTGATAAATTATTAACCGGGTGGTTCAATTATTGGAATAAGCTACCCTGCGACCGATATGAACTTTTTGAGACTGCTAAAAAGATCTTAGATACTTATGAGTGGCACACGTTCAATCATAAATTTTTCGAGGCATTTTATGACTTAGCCTACGAATACGATTTAGAGGTAGCCTATGAGTGTTTAGTATGGATTCAGGCAAGAGATTCTGAATGGAGTCCATACTGGTCAAATAAATCAAAAGCACATTGGACTATTTTGAAACGCGACTTCCCTGAGAAGATAACTAATTTTCAGTTTTTAACAGATAGTGTGCTTAAATCAGGATTGAGATATGGTAATGCAGCGTCCTATTTTATTTCAATTCCTAAAATGGTAGAGTTCTTCAACTACGTTGATCAAAAAGATATAGCAGATGAAATTACAGAGCATGCCATCGCTCTTGCGGAATCCTTTATGATTGACTTGCAACTACCGGAAACGACCTGGTTTGAGGTGGAAGGAATCGATGAGTTAGACTTGCTTTTTGCCCGACAAATACACCCCAGCCCTTTGGTGCGAGAACGTTCAGCAGTTGCTTTATCCCGAATTATCTCCACCGATTCTAATGCTTACCACCGTTATTTAATAACTATTGAGCAGGAAAGTTTACCTACATTGTTGGTAATCCGGCTACTACCACTGCTTAAAGCTATGGAAGCACCTAATCATAACATTCCACATTTTGATTTTTTTGAACTGATTGAATTATTACCTTATACCACTGTTGTTATTGAAAAAGCGTTATATGAATTAAGTATGCTTTACTCGGGCGACCAGGTTCAAATCTTTAAACGTTGGCCAATAGCAAGAATACCTGATGAAATCGAAGCAGAACCAGATTTTGAACAAATTGTCAGAAAACAAAATGTTAGATATGAATTAATGATCTTTAAGGAAATTGAAAAAAACACCAACTTTCTGACCTTAGCATTATGGTCATTTTATACAAGCATTATGATTGAAGGGCTTAAGACAGACCTAAATCAAGACAGTTTAAAGGCATATAATAATAACTATTACGAAGAATGGATGGTAGGCGCTTCATCCGTTTCCTCAGAAGTATTACGTTCTTCCTGGCTTTGGGCTTTGGAATATTTATTTCTAAATGGAGTCATTAATGAAATAAAATGGCTAAAATACTCCTTTTTCACGTTCCCTGTTAACCTTAGTTTATGGAGGATTAAGAGTAATTCATTGCCTGTTTGGTGGCAAAATTTAGCCTCAACTATTTTAGACTTTACGTTAGATCCTCCCAAATTTTTAGCGGAAAGTTTAATAATAAAGTCGATTTCCATATCCAATCAACGTCAGGTTCTTGCCGTTTCAGGTAACCTGCGATTGGTTGTTGGTGATTATCAGAAAAAGAATAGTCTACAGATCACTGTACTTCCTTTTACGTGGAAAGGTGATGATCTTTCAGGGCTCAATGCAGAATTTATTTACTCAGAATTGGCCTGGCAACGATTTCGCACCCCATTCCATGCGTTTGACGATGAACAATTCCCAGCGGACGAAAGGAATAAGCCCATGATTATGAATGGGATTGAGATAATGCCGCTTATTGCTTTTCTGGATCAATGGGAAAGCGGCATTTTTCAATGGTATAGAAGAATTAATGGAATTATAGCACCACTTCCCTACCTTAGAGGGGAGATGCCAGTTCATATTGAAGCATCACAAGTCCTTTATGGGGATCAGTCTTCACCTGCTATTTCATGGCAAGATTGGGTGGACGGTGTCCGGAATGAAGCCAACACTGAAATAGGTATACGTGCCGGACAGTGGATGGAAATTGATATACCTTTTTTAAATAATTTTCTCCTTACTTTTGGGTGTAAACTGGGATATGTCGTTAAGCAGCAGTATATATGGAAAGATGAGTATAGGGAAAAGGCAAAAAATAGTAGCATTTACCAATTGATAAGTGTTTAATGATTATCAAAAGAACGTATTTCGTAGTTAATTAAAATTATATTCGTTCTCAGCAACTTATAGTGATGATAAAGCAATACTTTACATTAGGAACAGATCGCAAACATCCACATGAATTTAATTTGCCGACTCTGAGCGAGTATCAAAAAAGAAGTGGGCGTTCAGTTGGATGGGTTTCATCATTCGATAATTCTTTTCATGTTGAACACTCTTACGTAAAGACCAATCAATGGCATTATGATCAAGTATTTATTCAAAGGCTAAAATCATTAAGACCAATTACACTCATCCCAGATTTCCTTGACTACCATTGCTACTGGTTCTCCCAAAGAAACTTAGGATCGAAGGAGTTCATTAATCATATCAAATTTGTCATTCTGGACAAACTTGAATCAAAACCTAATCTTACATCAAGAGTTGTTCAGGAATGGGTTGAGAAAAAGGGACGACAAGTTCAGATCCACTACATATCTCAAAGTGATTTTGCTGAGTTAAAGGCTGGGAATAAGAATAGAGATATTATGTTTTCGTATAATTACTTGTTCGCAGAGTGTGAAAGTGGTCCGCAAAGTTTAGAACGATTCAGAGTTAAAATTATAATTGAAAGTAGCGCAAAAAGAGAGTACTTGCGTTTTACGGATACAACGAAAGTAATTTGCAATGAATTTCAAAAACAACAAGGTGGCTTTTTTACTTTTGATGGAAATATATTCTATGAAATTGAAGAGATGCTTCAAGCATCTGATGGCGATGCACAACTTACTTTAAAAAAAATGGAAGAACAAAAACAAACCGCCCCAAATATCGTAATAAATGGGTCTAATAATGTTGTAAATTTAGGGAATATCGAAAACAGCATTATTAATATAACCCAGCAGTTAAATCAAGCCGGGCAAGAGGAGGTAGCAAATGCCTTAAGGCTTCTTTCTGAAGCGATAAGCACATCAAAAGGTTATACAGATGAAAGTAAGGAAGAAATTCTGGAACATGTCCAATTATTAGCAGAACAGGCACTTATCAACGAAAATCCAAAGAAAGGACTGATAAAAAGTGCACTGAAGAAAATTAAAGAAATTGTACCAACAATAAGCCAATTCTCCACCATTTCAGGTCAAAACATTTCAAAAATACTGCCTGTAATTACAGAGTATTTTGAAAAAATTTGTAATATTATACCCTGATATCCCCCCTCTGCGAACAGTGGCGCCAAAACCACCTCAAGATAATCACACATTTTTAAATACTGTTCTACGCTCCACCGCCCTCCACCATAAGCATTTCGACGAAAACTATGGCTTGTACTTTACCTGGTGGAACCTTTGGTTTGGCACCGAACATCGGGAGTACGATGAGGCATTTGAATAGGTGACTTAGAGAGAAAAGAAGTGGAGGTTTTCGTAAACAGCCAATCACGGTGATTTCTCCAGGTCGTAAAGCCTTATCCAAAAGAGCGGTGTTGCTGACCGTTTTTTAGAGNNNCCGGGCATTTCAAAACACGCAGGTTTCTATCGTTTTTTGATGGTGCCGGAAGAAAAATCAAAACCACCTGTACCATTTTTTGAAAACTCAAAATAACCGAGGGTTGGAACTCTTTTGTCCCCGACATTTGCAGTTCCCCGCATATCTACTTGAAGATTGTAAATCCTGATTTTTTGCCCATTTTTATCAACCGTAAAAAAGCCTTTGGCAAACCATTTCATTTTCTCTGCCTGCTGCTTGTCCAATTCCTGTAAAAAGTGCTCGTTGATTGGAAAAACCTCAAAAACCCATTTGTCATCATCAATCAAGGAGTATTTGTGCAAATAAAGACTGTCCGCAGTTTTTGCCACGCCATACCAGTTAAAATTGGCGACCCCAACCGGTACTGTCAACAGTGAATTGTAATCAATCTTCTGCGATTTTAACGCTGTATCAAAACGATAATTTACTTGTTGTTTTATTGCCAATGTCAGCAGCAAATAACCGGTGCTTATCAATAAGCCGACATGGTTTGGCAGCGACCTCGATGACTTATTGTTATAGACAAACAAACTCAAAACAAGTCCAGCCATCAATGGCAGCGTATAA
>DLGS01000401.1 GCA_002482815.1 Bacteroidetes bacterium UBA7688 | reverse complement strand
ATTTTGCTGATACTCGGTGGTGGTAGTGGTGTTGGTGCCACAAATCCAACGGGCAAGCGGTTCTCCACAGCCATAGCGGTTTCGGATGCTGCATAATTTAGCCATAAAGGAGACATTGAATTCACATAGGCTATTTGCAACTGGTTCATGATAAAATTATTCGTCAGCCAAAAAATGAAATTTGTCCTGATTGAATTTGCCTCGCCCGACAACGCAGGATCAGAAAGTGCATAAAGATCCGCTTGCTTTTGTGCTACTCCGGCAGCGGTAAGTGGTTCTAGTGCCATAGTCTTAAATTAGGATGAGAAAATATTTTTTTACAACAAAAACCCGTCCTGTTTTGTTTGGCACAGAATATGCTTTCGTACAGATATGGGTTTAATAAGGTATCGGGATCTAAGCTTAAGGATCATAGCATCCGTCCTTGCGGCACATTTTATTGTCGTTTACGGAGTTGAGAAATCCTTCTTTCAAATCCTTCTTACGCCAATTTATTATGTGGCGATGACCGCCAGTGTTACTATTGCCTTTATATTAATTTCTTTTGTCCGCTGGGTATATATAAAACTTGACCGAAAATTTGATTGGGTTGCAAAGCCACTTGAACGCACGGCGCTACAGGTTTTACTTGGTTTTATTGCGCCTGGAATACTTGCCTTTGTCCTTGCATTTATTTACTTCAGCCTACGGGGGATGAACATCCTTAAAACATTGTATTTACGTTTTGATTACCCCATAATTCTGCTCCTAATTCTCTTTTTGAACCTTTATTACCTTGCTTATTATTTTTATGGCAGGATGCGCATTGCCGAAACAATGGTGCCAAATTCCCCTGTAATTGAAACTGATAATTCAGGTAGTGAGGTGAAATCTTTTTTGGTAAACCAGGGAGTAAAGAACCTGCCAATTCCATTAAAGAATATAGCATATTTTTTCCGCGAAGGGGACCTTAATTTTATGCGAACTTTTGAAGGGGAAGATTTTGTTGTTTCTTATTCCCTCGACGAAATACAACAGAACCTGAAAGAGGCCGATTTCTTTCGTGCCAACCGCCAGATGCTGGTAAGCCGGAAAGCGTGCAGGCATTTTGAGGCATTGCCTTATAATAAGCTTGAATTATTCGTTGAGCCAAATTACAAACTCCCGATTGTTATAAGTCAGAAACGTAATAAAAGTTTAAAGGAATGGCTAAACTGATTTTTTCGTATAAAATACATTAACGACAACTTAGTTTGCTCGGTAAGAAAGAGGGTTTTATTAAAACAATTCAACGCTCCCATATAAATACCTGGATTGCAGTCCCAGGCAGACTACTTTTTTAATAAATCTATTTCCTGATTTGTAAATTCTAATAATGACTGCATCCCCATTTTTATTGCAATTGTGTTGGATTGAAGGAAATGATTATGTGCTTTGCTATTATCACCTAATAATTTATACACGCAGCCCATGTCAGATAAAGTCAGTGCCTCTCCTGCTTTATTGCCTTGCCGGTCAATGTCCAAAGCAAGATTATAATAATAGATAGAAGTGCTATAGTCTTTATATTTTCTGTAAAACAGTCCTAAATTGCATAAAGCATCTGATTCGCAAATCTTATTTTCATTGAATTTTTTGTTCCTGGAAATCCAAAGAGACTTTTTCAGTTTTAACAATGCATCGGATTTTCTATCTAAATAAATACTGGAGTAACCTAAATTATTTAAAGCAGCTGCAAGTCCGTAAAAGAATTCTATCTCGTTAAAAATCGATTTTGCCTTTTCATGATATTCAATAGCTTCCTCATAACGTTTTAAGTCGTGATAAATCAAACCAATATTTGCATAAGAAGCTCCCTTGCCTCTTAAGTTGTTATCTTCATTAAAATGAAGCGCTTTCAAATGGTATTTGAGTGCACTTTCATAATCTGATATTCTATAAAATAACTGACCCAATACAGTAAATTTTAAATATTCTGAATGGAAGTTTTCGATCCATCTGTTAATATGTAAATCCCAGTTGACCTTATGTTGAACAACAGGAACATAATCATTATCTAGTTTTTCCCAAATCCACTTAATAAACACATCTGTATTTACTCTGATCCTTTGCCCAGAGAATTGTTTGAAAGGATTCTCATTCTCTTTTAAATTGATTTTTTCAATTTGTACTGTGCTTTTTTCGATAATATTCTGATCGTATTCTACAATGAAAACTTTCACTTTCGGATGAAAAATCTTTTCTATTTTAGGTATGATATCAAATATGTCTGAACAACTATACCCAAAAATCAGAATTTTCATTTCATGATCGTCAGAGCCAAATATCCTTTCAATAACCTTGTCACGTTGATCAGATAAACTTCTATTTGATATTGTAGAAAGTGTCGTCCTGATTGATTCCAGATTGTCAATACTTCCATGGACCTTAACGAGATTGCATTCAGTTAAATTTTTTTTTATTTCACCAAATGAATTTTCATCTCTAAAAACATTTAATGTCTGGTTATAATGACCGAATGCTCTTTCAATCAATAGATCAAAATTTGTAGTATAAACTTCAGTTATAAGCTTTTTTTGAAAACATTTACAGATAAAAAAATGATTCGTTGACGGTGCTCCCTCATTAAAAATATCAAGGATTTGGTGTTCGCTTGTATTGGATAAAAAAATTTCAAAAAACATTTCAAATGGCATTGCCAATTTCCAGTCCGGCAAAATAAGTTTATTCCTGTCCTTAGCATCAATTCCAAGCTTATCCAGTATTTTCTGTAACAAGGGTATAGCTGCAGGAATACCTGAATTAATCGAAATACCCGCACCACAAAAAACTGTAAGCTTTTCTGTAGATCCAATAAGATCATTAATAATTTCCTCTATTGTCATAATTGGTAATGATCACTCAAATTCTTCACTCAAATTTATTGAATTGAGTGAAGAAAAAGGAATGCACATTCAAAATTCCGTTATTTAAATCTTGCACCTAAATCCCTAATCATTAACTTTAATTCATTCATATCTGTATTTGGTTCGGGAAGCCTGTTGCTTATAAACTTTTCAAATTGCCAGATTTCAAGAATATTCGTAACCGGTTCTGAATAATCTCCATAATTTGTATTTAACGATTTCAGCAGGACATTTCCGCCAATAATTGTAACCTTCTTGAAAACCATATCCTGGTCACCATTCAAAATAACGATACAAGCCGTTTCGGGTCTTAAACTTGTCCAATCCTGTATATATTTTGCAAGAATATCGCTTCCGTCAGGAATAGGCAGCATGGAGTCGCCTACTATCGGAAACATCCTGAATGTACCATTTCTAG
>DLGS01000016.1 GCA_002482815.1 Bacteroidetes bacterium UBA7688 | reverse complement strand
GCTATTGACGTTTCTTGATGACTCCGCTCGGCTGGCGACCATTCCCACTTTCGCCCGGCGGCAAATGGGCTGGTGCTATTTGCTAGGCCAGACCTTGCGGGGTCAATCCACAGAACAATTGGTAAAAACCTATATTCCCCAGACTGAACAGTCCGGCATCCTGGGCTCCGCTCATGGACCGTTAGCCGTACTCCAAAATCAGGCTGAACAACTTCGGCAAATTTACCAGAACGACCAGTTGACGGATATCCAATTGGCACAACTCGACGCTNNACCGACTTGATGGGCCGGTGCGAACGGCTAAAAAAAACCATATTTCCCAGAACGTATACCTTCTATTTACAGGTATTCATCATTCTGTTTACGGCCATACTGCCATTTGGCTTCGTGGAAAATCTATTTTTTTTGGAAGTGCCTCTGGTTACACTGGTTGCCTCTGCTTTTTTTCTGATAGAAAAAAGCGCTATCCAATTGCAAGACCCCTTCGAGAACCGACCTACCGATACACCAATGACTTCGATAGCAGCGGGTATCGAAGAGTCACTAAACCAATTAGTTGGCAGTCCCGCAACAATACCTCAAGTCCCTTCATCACTTTTTTACACACTCTAAATACTAAAATGATGGAGTTTACAATTCGTAACCTACAAACTATTCTGGGACTGGCTGTTCTCGTTATCCTCCTCAGTTGGTGCTTATGGCGTTTAGCAGGATGGGTCGGCTTAATTTCTATTAAGCCATCCAAGCCTATGGCACATGGTAACGAGGCGGAACCAATGGGTAGAAAATTTCAGAAAAAACCCTCTGTTTCCATCTCCAAACAAGCGCTTTACAGCAGAAAACGAATAAGATGATGTGTTATACTTTAATACTAAGATACTTAACAAACTATTGAATTGTCTATTGGATTTGCTGGGATTGGGGAATAGAAGTTAATGCAAAAATTTAGACATCGGTATGGATTTGCCGGTACCTGAATCAGAGTCTCCCTAAGCCTGAGTGTACGTACAAAATCTGGAAATAAAGTAAATCAAACCAATGTAAACCACTTTCAAACATGAAAATTAATTTCATCACTAGCTTACTATTTTTTCTTCCCTTTCTAAGTACAGCTCACGGCTACTGGCTAGAAATTGACGGGACTGGCAAATTAGGAACTGAGGTAAAAGTGAAAATCTTTTTTGGTGAGTATGAAAACAACCTGCGTGAGCAAGGCCCTCGACTGGCAGGAATGAAGGAGTTCCGATCTTACCTGATTGACCCCGATGGACAGCAGTTGACCATCGAATTGGTTCAAACCCAAACCTGCTGGGAAGGTCGGTTTAAACCGACTAAAGCAGGAAACTATCAGGTGTTTGGGGTGAATGATACACGCGAAGTGCAGGATTTGACTTCCCATGGCTTAGGCATTATACGTCCTATAGTGTATCTCCGCGCCAATTACTGGGTTGGTGAGAAAAGTAATGTTAGCACGGCCAAACCACAGACTGACATCGATATTTTGGATAGAAATGAAGGAAGCCAATTGATATTGAACACCTTCCTTCGTCAAAAACCATTTGCCAAAGCCAAACTAACCGTATTAAATCCACAAGGTTGGAAAAAGAACTTAGTAACGAATGAGGTTGGAACAGCCCATTTCATACCATCAGGGCCAGGTTTGTACATTATAGAATCTGAACAAATTGATAAAATACCTGGCCAGTATAGAGGCAAAGACTATCCCGTTGTGCGAATAGCTTATTCCCTTTCGATACAAGTTGACTAATTCTGGCGTTTGTGTTCAGTAACGATTAGTAAGTTATTTAATTAAAAGCAGGTGTCGATGTATATCCATGAAAGAAGAGTTGAAACCAACCTTCTCTCATGGATGGTACAACAGGTCAATCAATCGGATCGCTGTGGTTTTTATCATGCCCTTCGGCATGATGTTCAGCGGCATCTTGGGCGTGTTTATCAGCTAGATTATGGTGACCATAAGCCTGATAAGCCTCATGAGCTTCCTGCTCGTGGTCACCCGATTCGTGCAGTTGCTGAGCTTTCTGGTGATGCTTAGCGGCTTCTCCAAAATGGTATGCCGCTTCCTGGTGATGATTGTGAGCCATTTTATTAATAAAGTTTTGTTGTTCATATATAACTTACATTAAAAGAAAATGTTAGATCAGCCATGAAAAAAAGTAATAAATTATTAGGTAGTCAGATTAGTGGATACTTAAATACTAGAATCGGTTTATAATCATTTTATGAACACAAAATTATATATGGAATGAAATAGGTTATAAAAACCTATTTCATTCCCCCTTCGAACGAAGATTTTTAAAAATATGTATTTTTTGAAAATTGTAATATTTCTATTAAAGCAGGTTTAAAAAAGAAAAATTGAGAAGACACACCATTGACTTATTTAGATTATGATCTAAAATAGGAAAGATTTGAGCAGTTACTATGAATAATTCTGATCACAATCCAAAGCTCATCAATCAGAAAGAAGCTAAACGACTTATTGAGCAGCTTGCTTTTGAAAAGCCGGTTGATTCAGAGCATAGGTGTTTTACAAGATACGCCTTTATCCTGAGCCGTCTTTGGATTAAAGTAAGTGACCTTGATCTGGCGGCCTCCATTTTTATGGCAGTTGTTAATCAAGCAAATAAATTAGATAAATCGTTTGATTGGATTAATAATGAATTAGGTTTTGAACTTGTTGCGGCTGAGCAGAAAGGTAGAAGAAGGGCACTGCTTCAACAAAGATTATGGGAAGATGCCGGTAGCGATGAAGCCCTCGATCTTTTTAACGAGCGTTTAGAACGCTTCAATAATTTTGTTCCGAATAACTAGCCATCCAGAACGGAAACAGGCTCCTAAGAAGTTGTTGGGGATTTTATAACTGAATGAAAAAAGTGGGTGCCTGCTTACCTTTATGTTGCAACACAGAAGGTATGGTTACTCAATTTAATGAGCTTACAGACACCCAATGGCAAGTTATTGAAAACTACTTGCCTACACAACGTAAACGTCGGCTTTGCCTGCGGCAAGTGACGAACGCTATTTTTTATATCCTGCGCACCGGTTGTCAATGGCGTAATTTACCGGCCTGCTATCCACACTGGCAAGCCGTTTATTATTACTTCACGAAATGGAAGCGGGAAGACTGTTTGAATCGACTCAACCAAGCCCTAAATCAGAGAGATCGCATTGCCCAGGGAAGAGAACCAACACCCTCCTTAGTTTGCGTTGATAGCCAGAGTATTAAGCTAGCTCCCTTACTCTCTGAACAGCGAGGAATAGATGCGGCTAAAAAGGTAAACGGAAGGAAAAGACAGATTATCGTTGATACTGGCGGAAGGCTCTGGAATGTGTATGTTCATGCCGCCAATCAAGCCGATAGTCAGGCAGGTGTCCAGGTGTTGAAGGGGATACAATCGTGGAATCAACGGTTGCAAAAGGTGCTGACTGATTCGGCTTATGAGGGCCTGTTCGCTGATGTAGTTAAACAGCGGCAGTTGCTTTTTGAAGTCAATTCAAAACCGTTTTGGATAAAAGGATTTGTACCCCTTAGAAAACGGTGGGTAGTTGAGCGAACTTTCGCCTGGTTTAATCACTTTCGCAGGATCACTAAAGACTACGAGCAGACAACCAGTAGTGCAGAAGCATGGATATTGTGGGCTAATTGTGCCTTGATGTTGAACCGATTACCAAAATAACCAAATAATATTCCCCAACATCTTCTAAGCATTATGAGTAAATGAATTCGAAATGGTTTACTAAATTGGCGTCGTGTATTTGTTCAACATTGGAACCGCTGATGCGGTAGGATATTCAACTGGAAACAGAACATTATTAAGGCAAGACAATCGAATAGACGGCTCTATTTTCACTGCACCTATTAATAATCGCTGGTTGATTTGAAATTGAATTTATGGAAATCAACTCATAAAGAACTTCGTACTATTTAAATATATAACATATAGTTTTAGATCTATTTTGTAAAATATTAAATATAAAATATTGAAATAAAGTAAAAAGAACCAGCTGATATTAATTAAATATGAAATTATAATTGACAGTAGTATTCTATTTAATTAATATTATAATTTTATAAATTAGTTCGTTCTAATATTGCTTTGAAGATGAAATGAAATTAATTTTATATTTGTTTATTTTTGTTGATGATTTTTTCATAAAATCTTGAGATAAAATAAGTCTATTTGCTTTGGTGAAATTAGTAAAATTCTCGCATAATACGCAAACTATAAATTTATAATGAGAGACATTTTGTATACAAAATAACCTTGTTAATCCGAAGATCATTACAAACTTAATATTTTAACATCTTATAATGTCATCTAAATTGAATGATTTTCTATTGAAAATTGCTTAACATGTTGAGGATATACTAATATTAATATATACCGTAAATCATTAATATAAAAGTGAATTAATAAATAGTAATTCTTTAATATTGTATATAATAATCAATGGTTATTTGTATAAAATATTGAATTTATTTTTATTTTTTAGGATTACCCTATTTTCGATCAGTTTAAAATATTTTGATAAACGTCTAGAAGAGCTACAGAAAGAGTAAAGTAATACTCCAGCAAACCAGCGGTTTTTGAGACTGACTGATTTGCCGAATTGTATGTTTTTCGGCGACTTTTAACCACTATATCCACAGGATAATTTACAGAAGCAATCGACTTAGAAGCGATACTAACATCTAATTGTCCAACATGCCCAGCACTGGAATAAAGTCTGTAAATGTAAATAAGTCGATGAGACTGAACAGATACCCCAATGTTAACCCAATGAGTGCTTAAGCGAACAGGAAAGTTTGCTTATCCCGGTAAGCAAAACAGAGTGAAAAGCTGTAGCCTTTAGTAGTTTCACCTGCTCTTCCAATCTCGTTCCAATTGCTAGTGTTGAGAGATGTGCTTAAGGCCACTACTGTAAAGTAGCCGTTGGTTAGACCTTATTATTTTTGTAATTGTGAATGGCTCCGGCAGAGCTGTGTTCAAAGCGGTTCTGCCGGGTATCGAGGAAGTATTCAAAATTCACAAATGCACTTAAAGAACCGCCTGCCCGCCCGGTTATGTGCGATGTAAATTTATAAAGCACTGACTCCGGGGTAGCACAAATAAAGCGTTGCGGCTGGTGTAATCGGGGCGTAATCCTGTTTCCAAAAGGATTGTGCTTATTTCGACAAAACTACCTTCCTATGCCACGTGGGTTGCCCGTCGCGCAGCAAACGAACCAAATAAACGCCAATCGGCAATGCACCCAGATCAATCGTGGCTTCTGTATGCGCTTGTACCGCCAGCCGGGTCGTTACGGGTTGGCCAAGCAGGTTCAGCACCTGAACAATGCCGTTATTAGGTGATTTTACCTTTAAAAAACGGTCGGTCGGACTTGGAAACACCCACGGCAGTTTCGCTTCTTCTTCCTCCGTGCCAGTATGAATTATCTTTTCAGACGTATTGAGAAGGTAGCGAACACCACCGGTCAGGGTTCCAACCAAGAGTTCTGGTAAACCGTCATCGTTCAGATCAGCGGCAGCGAGGGCCAGGTTTCCACCCGGTATGGCTATATCCGAAGCCTGTGTCAATTCGTTGATGACCAGTGTAGAATCGAGCAATTGCATGGGATTAGTAGGTTGGTCGGGCAACTGGTAGAGTTTTATATTACCGTCGCGAGTGCCCGTTATTAGTTCAGGATGTTGGTCACCGTTGAGGTCGATGATCACAATAGACGGACTGGTAGCGCCGGGCAATACATTTAGTTGTCCATAATTTT
>DLGS01000195.1 GCA_002482815.1 Bacteroidetes bacterium UBA7688 | reverse complement strand
CAATCATCAATGCTGGCGTTAATTACAGCACACCATACAAACTTGACTTCCTGTATAAAAGCAGCTTGAAAGTGGGTGCTTTGGGTATGTATCGTTATCGCGATTTCAGCAACAGATATTTAGGAGCAACTTTATCCGGTAACGGATTGCTTGCTGAGAGCGCAGGTCTGAATGAGGTGTTTACCCAGCAGAACATCAGCAATGGTTTATTCAACTTTATAGATCAGACAAGCATGAATGATTTATATACTGCAACAGCACAAACCTATTCTGCTTATGCGATGTCTGATAACAGAATCACCACACATTTGAGAGCCGTTTGGGGTGTGCGTTTCGAATCGTACAATCTTAACCTGGAATCACCTGAGCTGACTTTTAAAAAGCAATTGGTTAATCCGGTTTGGAATGATTTCCTGCCTTCATTAAACCTGAGCTACGCTTTAACTGAAAAATCTAATTTAAGGTTGTCCTATTTCCGCAGTGTTGCACGCCCGGAATTGCGTGAGATTGCTCCGATGAGATATTATGATTATGAGTTGAACCTGTTGGTGGCCGGAAATGAAAATCTGACCAGAAGTAAAATTGATAATATTGATTTGCGTTATGAATTATTTTCAAAACCGGGAGAAGTATTCTCTGCTTCGGTTTTCTACAAAAGGTTTGACAAAACAATTGAAAATTTATTTGTAGCTACCGGTTCTCCTGAAGTGAAAACTACCAACTACAACAATGCCAATGTGCGTGGAGTGGAATTTGAATTGCGCAAAAACCTGGATTTTATTTCAAGTACTTCTTTCTTCAAAAATCTGACCTTTTATGCCAATCTTGCGGTAATTCAATCGGAGGTTAAACTTGAAAATGACGAACAAACTTACGTCAACGGAACCCGTACTTCACGTCCGCTATCAGGTCAGTCGCCTTATGTGATAAATACCAGTCTTTCTTACAGCGCGCTTTCCGGTAAGTTGAATTTTAATTTACTTTACAACCGTATCGGTCAGCGTATTTTCCTTGTAGGTGGTAACGGTCAGTTTGCTGATGTTTACGAAAGCCCTAGAAATATCCTCGATTTCCAAACATCAGTAACGGTTGGAAAGAGAAGTGAATTCCGCCTGAATATTAAAGACATGCTGAATTCTCCAACCTTGTTTTATTATGATCAGAATGATAATAAAAAATGGGATAATACTCAATTTGCTAAAACTACGATCGACTTCAAGCAGGATTATATTTTACAACGTTACCGTCAGGGAACTACTTTTTCTCTGACCTATACTTACAAGTTCTAGGTTAATTTTTAATCCATAATTTCAGGAGCCTCTTCGCAAAACTGCGAAGAGGCTCTTTTCTTTCAAGCCTTTTACCTGACTGCTGTATGCCGAATTAATATTAGCTTAATAAGGGGGTAACATAGCCGTAACTTTGGGCAGATACTTTTGCATCAAACTTAATAATTAAGAAAAACAATGAAAAAGTATCTATTCGCCATTTGCGCAACAACTGTATTCTTTGCATCATGCAAGAAAGATGATCCAATCGTAGTTCCTACACCATCTGCTTATACAGAAATAACAGGTGACATTGCTTCTGACATGACTTTGGATGCATCTAAAAAGTATTTGTTAAAAGGATTTGTGTATGTAACAAAAAACGCTAAACTGACTATCCCTGCAGGAACAATCATTATGGGCGACAAAGCAACAAAAGGAACATTGGTTATTACCCGTGGTTCTAAAATTGATGCTCAAGGAACTGCTTCAAAACCTGTAATTTTCACTTCAGGTCAGGCTGTTGGCGCACGCGCTGCAGGTGATTGGGGTGGTATCGTATTGTTGGGTAAAGCACCAATTAACCCAAGTGGTGGAAGTGCGAAAATTGAAGGTGGTTTGACACCAACTGCCGGTGGTTCTGATGCAGATTACATCACTTATGGTGGTACTGATGCGAATGATAACTCCGGTATCATTAAATATGCCCGTATTGAATTTGCAGGTATCGCTTTGACTCCTGATAATGAGTTGAACAGCCTTACAATGGGTGGTGTTGGTGCAGGAACAACTTTAAGCTATATCCAGGTTTATCGCGCAGGTGATGACGCCTTCGAGTGGTTCGGTGGAACAGTTAACGCTGACCATTTGATTGCAACTTATACCTGGGATGATGATTTCGATACAGATTTTGGTTATTCCGGTAATGTACAATTTGGTGTTGCTCAACGCCATAAAAACCTTGCTGATATTTCCGGTTCTAACGGTTTTGAATCTGATAATGATGGTAACGGTTCTGATAACAATCCACGTACCAAAGCTGTATTTTCTAACATGACAATCGTTGGTCCGGTTATTGCCGGGAATTCAACTTCTGGTATCAATGCTCAATTCCAACATGGTGCTCAAATCCGTCGTAATTCATCTTTGTCGATTCTTAATTCAGTGATTATCGGTTTCCCTGTAGGTGTTTACATCGATGGTTCTAAAGGTACTGCAACTCACAAAAACCTTGGTGCAACTGGTGTTGAAGGTCCATTGTCTTTCAAAAATAACATTATCGCAGGTTGTGCAGCAAGCTGGAAAGTGATTGGTTTGGGTGCAAATGCAGGCGATACTGCAATCTGGAATGCATTTAAAAGCCAGGCATCAAATTCAGTTGTTACTAAAGCAGAGGACGTTTTGTTGAAAGACCCAAACAAATTTTCATCAAATCTTGCTGCTACTGCAGGAATCCCAAGCTTCCTGTTACAAGCTGCTTCTCCGGCTTCTACAGGCGCAAGTTTTGCTGGTTTGCCAGCCTCTTTCCAAACGGTTTCTTATCGTGGTGCATTTGATGCTTCTAACGACTGGACTTTAGGTTGGACTAACTGGGATGCTGAAAAAACGCAATACTAGTCTTTATTCTGATTTTTAAAAGTTAGTAATAATAAAAACGGCAGCTAAATATTTAGCTGCCGTTTTTATGTTTCTATTGTTGAACCTATTATTTATTGTTTTTCAGTTTCTCCCAAATCTCCGGAATTTGTTTTACCCAAAACAGTTCTTTCATTTTCTCCTTTGCCGGTAATGCCGGGCTGCCAAAATAGGCCTGCCCGCCTGCAATGCTTGCCGGCACACCACTTTGTGCATTTACAACTGCTCCTTTACCAACAGTCAGGTCTTTGCTGATACCCACCTGACCCCAAAGGATAACTTCATCTTCCAGGGTGGATTTTCCGGCAATTGCCACCTGCGCTGCTAAGAGGCAGTTTTTGCCAATAACGACGCCATGAGCAATATGAACCAGATTGTCCATTTTGGTTCCTGCTCCGATAATGGTATCTCCGCTTACACCTTTGTCGATACTGCAATTGGCTCCGATTTCCACGCTGTTTTCAATGATTACACGGCCGCAGCTTTCCATTTTATCATACTGAATTTCATTTTCTTTTCGGCGCTTGAAGTAAAACGCATCGGAACCAATAACGGTGCCGGAATGTATGATAACATTGTCTCCGATAATACTGTGGTCATAAATACTAACACCGGGATGGATTAAACAGTTTCTGCCGATTTTGACATGATTGCCTACAAATACATTCGGCTGCAAATGTGTTCCTTCGCCAATTTCAGCAGAATCACTGATCATTTTGTTCGCAGCTTCGAATGGGCGGAAATGCTTTACGATTTTGACATAAGCAGAAAACGGATCTTCAGTTATCAACAAGGTTTTGCCTTCCGGGCAATCAACTTCTTTATTGATAATAATAGTCGTTGCAGGAGAGAACAAGCATTTGTTGTAATACTTTTCAAAATCCACAAAAGAAATATCTCCCGGCACCACTTTGTGAATCTCATTGATGCCGCTGCAGAGTTGATCTTCATTACCCACTAATTTTGCACCAATAAATTCTGCTACCCATTGTACGGAAACCGGCTTGTCAAATCGCATTTGTTGTTTATTTTCGGCAAAAATACATTCAAAGCACCAAACCTTTTTTTGTGAGCCAAAATTTGTTCTGCAACCTCAATGGAAGTGTAATTCTTGAATCTGATGCACCGTTTTCCAGTGCAGACGATTCATTCCGCTTGCGCTATGGTTTGTATGAAAGTTATTTGTTTCAAAATGGTCAGCTCGAATTCGCAAATCTTCATTGGGAAAGGCTTTTGCATGGAATGCAGGTGCTTGGATTCGCCGTTCCTGATGACTTTTCTGAAACCTATTTCACAAGACAAATTGAAGAACTGACAGTTAAAAACAAGCTCTCTGAACTGGCGAGAATCAGGCTGCAGGTTTTCACAGATGATGATAGGCCACCATTTTTACCACAATGCTTTATTGAATGTTCCGCATTACAACCCGGAATGACAGAATGGATTGAGAATGGAATTAAGGTGGCCGTATTGGAAAATTTCAGAAAAGAAATAAGTGCTGTCAGCAATTCAAAAATCAGTCACAACAAGCATTTTCTTCCCGCCAGAAAAGCAATGGAAGACCAGCAACTGGATGATGTGCTATTGCTGAATGATAAAGGAAATGTAATTGAAAGTGCAATGGCCAATTTGTTTTGGGTGAAGGATGGAATGGTTTTCACGCCTCCATTAAGCGAAGGATGCCTTGCCGGGACTTTTCGTTTAGTTATAATAGACTTAATAAAAGAATTATCGCTTCCCTTTGAGGAAAAAATGATGAGTTTGGAAGATTTAAAAACTGCCGATGAGGTTTTCCTGACGAATGGAATCCGAAAAATTCGTTGGGTGAGGGAAATCGACGGGCATTTTTATGGGAATGCTTTGGTAAAAAAGTTAAAAAAGTAATTTCATTTTTATTGTACGTACATTTTTTATAAACTTACACGTAATATTTTGTTTTATGAACACAAAACTCACACTCAACGTCGATCAAAGTATTGTTGAAGAAGCAAAAATTTATGCCAGTTACAATAAAGTCAGTCTTTCGAAACTCGTAGAAAATTACCTGCAATCTCTAACTAAAAAGGAGATTAAGAGGAAGAGAATTAGCCCCTTGGTGGAAAGTCTTACGGGAGTCATTCCGGAAAAAGGCGATTTTAAAAAAGGATATGCTGATTATTTAGCCAAAAAATATTCCTGATGGATCATCTCTTTATTGATACAAATCTTGTCATTGATTTGCTTACGGGAAGGAGTGGTTTTTATGAAGATGCTCAGGAACTCTCTCGCAAAATCTTAAATTCCAGAATTCACGTAAAATCCTCTCGCAATTCAAAGTTTTGGTTGATATTTTACCATTGGACGAGAAAATAATTGAATTGGCATTGGTTTCTGATTTTAAAGATTTTGAAGATGCAATACAATACTATACTGCTATTGAAAATGGTATTGAAATAATCATTACAAGAAATAAAAAGGACTTTAAGGCTTCAAAAATCCCGGTATTGACCGCAAGAGAGTATTTACTCAGATAATCACTATTTCTTCTTTTTTACCTCTTCCTTTTTGCGCACAACCACCCACTCTTCAATGGACACTTTAAACGGCATTTTCCCAATCATTACTGTCGCTGTTTTGTCCCGGAGATCAGAAAGTGTTCCTATCTGATGATTGGTTTTGTGGCGCAATAAATCACCGGTTTTCGGTACTCCTCCCACAAGCTCAAAGCTTTTATCGGCCTTGCGTGCAGCACTTTGGTTGCTTTGGATTTGTTTCTTTTTGAACAGAACAGACTCAGCATTTTTTATCACATCATTCTTATTCTCGCTCTTCTTCCAGTCGATGATGATTTGCTTGAAATTGCGTTCCATCTCACGCAGGTAATCCAGCTCTTCCTTTTTGATTTTATTTTGCAGTTTTAGCGCTTCCTGTTGCTGATGGACACGTTCCTTATCATTCAGATGCTCGTATTCCTTCTTGAGTTTTTCGTTCTCTTTCAGTAATTTATTCAGGTCCTTTTCTTTATTCCCCAATTGCAATACCTGCTGTTCGGTTTGCAATAACATTTTATCCAGTTTGAAATGTCCTCTTTCCGTCAAAGCTCTGGCGCGGTTGATAATTTTGTCATCCAGCCCGCTGCGTTGTGCAATGGCAAAGGTGTACGAACTTCCCGGTTTGCCGATACTCAGCTGATATAAGGGCTCCAGCTTTTCTTCATCGAACGCCATAGCGCCATTCACAATGCCATTCACTTTACCGGCCATCACTTTCAGATTAAGGTAATGCGTCGTCACAATGCCTAAAGCGTGTTTGTGCGCCAGCTCTTCCACAATCGCCTCTGCAAATGCTCCACCCAGGTTCGGGTCAGATCCGCTTCCCAGTTCATCAATGAAAAACAGGGTTTTGCCATTCGCAAAATCCATAAAGTATTTCATATCGCGGAGATGCGCACTGTAAGTACTCAATTCATGTTCTATCGATTGGGTATCACCGATATGAATCATGATTTGTTTGAAGATACCCATCTCCGAATTCGGGTCTGCCGGTACCAGCAATCCGGCCTGCAACATCAGTTGCAATAAACCAACGGTTTTCATCGTTACCGTTTTTCCACCGGCATTCGGTCCGCTGATAATAAGGATTCTTTGCTGACGGTCAAGTTCGATATTGGTCGGAATAATCGTTTTGTTATTCCGTTTATTATTAAGGTAGAGTAGCGGGTGATAGGCTTTAATCAGATTGATGCCGGGATGTGCGCTCAGCCTCGGCATAAAGGCATTCATATCTACCGCCAACTGTGCTTTTGCCCTGATAAAATCATACAGGCCAACCAGGTGATAATAGGATAATAAATGAGGTTGATAACCTGAAAGTGAGGCGGTGGTCTGTGCGAGAATGCGATGTACTTCCCGCGACTCGGAACGTTCCAGCGAAAATATTTCGTTGTTCAGCTCAATGGTTTCTTCCGGCTCGATAAACACGGTTTTGGAGGTGTCACTTTCGCCATGCAGAATGCCCTTTACGATTCTTTTATGTTCTGCAGTAATGGCAACCGTTCTTCTCCCATTCAGAAAGCTTTCAGAAATATCGGCCAGGTAGCCTTGCTTGCCCAGTTTGCGGATAATGGTTTCAAAAACTTTGCGCAGGTTTTGTCTTTGTTTCGACAATTCCATCCTGATTTGCATGAGTTCTTTTGATGCATTATCACGAACATTTCCCTGCTCATCTATGACGGCATCTACAATTTTGACGATTTCTTTTTCGTAGGTAATCTTATCGGCCAGCGCCTGTATTTGCGGATAAAGGTTGTTATGGTTTTGCAACCAGGTCAGGATATTGCGGATGCATTGTGCCAGATCTTTCATCAACAGAAGCTGTGGACCGGCTAATGTGGCGCCACTGATGGCCAGCAACTGCAATTCCTTTTCGATGTTTCTGGTAAAATCATTCGGAAAATAATCATTGCCCGACATCAGGGAACGAAACTCGGAGGTCTGTAACAATGCTTTTTCAATAAAGTCAAGGCGCGAATTGAAACGCAGGGAATGCACTCGTTCTTTAGCCGAATCGCAACGGCATTTCTCCAGTAATAATTGTTTTATTTTACTAAACTCCAGCGACTCGCCTGCATTGGCGGGGTATAATTGCAGCATATCCTCTATTCTTCTAAACGGCGCAAAGGTAAAAGTACTATTGCTTTAAAAAGTCATCAATATTGCTGAATAGAAAATCAGGATATTCTTTGCTGAATTTTGCGGTTACAAAGCCACCCAATAAGGGACGAGCTGCAGGTTGGTTCAATTCTGCTGTACTTGAAGGGATTAAATCATACTCTGCTTTAGGAAAATATTGCAGCACGCGCAAAGCGAGAGCGACACGGTTCATATAATCTGTGCTGCCAATGTGGTAAATGCCATCTTTGCCATCACGCAACAACACGAACATTGCACGGGCAATATCCATTGCATTGGTAGGAGATGCAAACTGGTCGTAAGGTAATTTCAAGGTCAGTTTTTGACCTTCGCGACATTGCTGTACAATCCTCGAAACGAAATTCTTACCGCGTTCTTCGTTGCCATATATATTGGTCACCCGCAAAACGAGCGTGTTTACCACTTTATTCAGTGCCAGTTGCTCCGCTTCCAGCTTATGTTTAGCATAAACACTTAAAGGATTCAAAGGTGCATCTTCCGTATACGGACCATCCTTTCCGTCAAAAACATAATCGGTGGAGATGTAAACCATTCTTGCATTACAGCTGTTTGCCAGCGTAATAATATTTTTTGTGCTCTGAACGGTTTTCTGGTAGCTTTCTTCCACATTGGTTTCGCAGTAATCAACGTGTGTGAGTGCCCCGCAATGAACAATAATATCCGGAGACCAGGCTTTTATATCAAAATTTTCGGGGTGATTGGGTTCAAGTGTGTTGTAAAAAACAGTACCATCAGTTGCATAAGAGAAGTAAGAACCTTTCACTTCCCAGCCCTGAGCTGAAAAATGTGTCATACAATTGCTGCCCACCAGGCCGGACGCACCAACAATAAATACCTTCATAGAATTAATTATGGCGCAAAAATAAAGTTTCTGTCTTGAAGCACCTTTTCTTTTTAAGGCAATCAAGGATTTTCTGCATTTTTTATATCTGAGGCAAATGGATTTGTTATGGCTGATAATGCCTCATTTTCTGTTATATTTGCCGGCGATTACAATATGGAACACTCAGGTACACATCACAACGAGCACTGGACGGAAGTTATAGAGCCTAAAAGCAGTCTTTTCGACCTTCAGATTAAAGAGGTCTGGCGGTATAAGGATTTGCTGATGTTGCTGGTTCGCCGCGACTTTGTGGCAACTTACAAACAAACCATCCTTGGCCCTATCTGGTTTTTCCTTCAACCTTTATTAACCACGCTTACTTTTGTTTTTGTGTTTAATAATATTGCCGGGATCAGCACGGGAACCGTTCCTGCCATATTGTTTTACATGGCCGGCACTACGCTCTGGAATTATTTTGCCGATTGCCTGAACAAGACATCTACTGTTTTCAGGGATAATGCTTCTGTATTTGGTAAGGTTTATTTTCCACGATTGATTATGCCATTATCCATTGTTATCAGCAACCTGATAAAACTGGGGATTCAGTTTATTTTGTTTATGGCTTTCTGGGGATATTATCTCATTAACTCCACTGCGGTTGAACCGAATATGACTATGTTGCTATTGCCTGTTTTAGTCATGATTATGGGTGGACTTGGACTTGGTTTTGGGATGATTATCAGTGCAATGACCACCAAATACCGTGACCTGGTTTTCCTGCTGACTTTTGCTGTGCAGTTATTGATGTACGCAACACCCATTATTTACCCGATTAATTCTCCTAATATCAAACCGGAAGTAAAATCCATCCTGATGCTCAATCCAATGTCTCCTGTTGTGGAAACATTCCGGTATGCTTTCCTGGGTTCTGGTGGTGGGATGTTCTCCTGGGGAGGACTCGCCTATGCCTGTATATTTACTGTTGTAGTAGTCACTTTATTGAATATAACGGTTCCAAAAGTGACTACTACAACAGTAAAT
>DLGS01000122.1:37296-40888 GCA_002482815.1 Bacteroidetes bacterium UBA7688 | reverse complement strand
GACCTCTCCGGCACTCAATTCCCGGATGCTTATTTTAGCTAAGCTTCCCCTTACCTTGCGCAATTTTTGAGCATACTTATGTTTGAGCGCCGCTTCATAATCGCCAAAATCATTCCATGTTTCAGGCAATTTCATTTGCATGGAAATATCATTGCGTAACTGCTTGTATTGCGGAGCAAAATTCTGAAAATAGGACACCAGCTTTCCCGGGACATCCTTTACCAAAACGGCTACTGCACAAGCCTGTTTTGCTACTGTAATAATCATTTGTTCATAGACCCGGTAAGCGTCTATGTTGCTGAGGGTCTCTGTTGGAAAAAATGTAGCAATATCATGGCGGAATAAATGACCGGCAACCAGCATTGAAGGTTTGATAAAACCCAATAAAGGCGGAACTATTGCCGACTGAATACCTGAAAGCAACCCATTGTTCAGGTGCTTAGGCTGTACTTTCAACAACTGAAAATAAGCAATGGCGCGTGGATTATCGCCCGATCCGCATAAAGCATAATACGTGCTGATATCTGGCAGTCGGATAGCCTCATATAGGGTTAAAGTCTTTGTTTGCAGCGCATGTTCTTCGGGCAAAATATGATCCCATCCGCTTGGCAATGAAGCAACCGAAGTAAAAACAGAGACAGCCGGCACTTCACATTTTTTAGGGAACATTAGCTTCTATTACGAAGCAAAGTAACATAATTATTTGTGGCAATCGGTTACCTTTGCAAGTAAATAAAACCGGGAACAAAGTTCTTTCGTACATTTATCTGCTTTCTTTGGAGAGCAAACAATACTATTAACTTAAAAAAGTGAAAAAAACATTAACGGCTCAGGAACTACTTGAGTCAGGAATTTTAGAAATTTACGTAATTGGCCAGACCGACGCTGAGGAAACGCAACTTGTAGAAGAAATGTCTGCAATTCATCCCGAAATTCAATCTGCTCTTAACGAAATCGCTCTATCTCTCGAAGAATATGCTACAGCCCATTCGGTTGCACCCTCTGCGGCTGTAAAACCGTTTGTAATGGCAACGCTAAACTATATGGCAAGAATGGAAGCCGGGGAACAACCTGAATTTCCTCCTGTTATTAGTGAAAATTCGAAAATATCCGATTATGCTTCCTGGTTATCAAGACCTGACCTTCAGCTCTCTGATGAACTTGAAGATGCAAAAGCTTTGATTATTGGGTACACTCCTGAAATGATTACTGCCATTGTTTGGCTTAAACAAGGTGCTTTACCCGAAGTGCATCATGATGAACATGAAAAATTCCTGATTGTTGAGGGCTCATGCTGCATTACTATTGATCATATTGAACATCACCTTGTAGCCGGTTCCTGCATTACAATACCGCTTCACGTAGACCATTCTGTAATCGTTACTTCCGATGTTCCGTGCAAAATCATACTACAACGACTCGCAGCGTAAACCTTCCTTATTTTTTATAAAAAAACAGAAAAGGCTTTCCGATTGGAAAGCCTTTTCTGTTGATGTCTTAGATTCTATTAGTGGGCGATTCTTACATCTACCGCATTCAAACCTTTTTTTCCATCCTGTACCTCGTAAGATACTCTGTCGTTTTCGCGAATCTTGTCGATTAGACCAGTTGCGTGTACGAAGATGTCTTGTGTGCCATCATCAGGCGTGATGAAACCAAAACCTTTAGTTTCATTGAAAAATTTTACTTTACCTTGTTGCATTGTGTTTAAGAATAAATATACCTTACGAAGGTAATGTTTCGATTCTATATTCCCAAATAATTCAAGTGTTTTTTTTCGATGCATTCTGCCCAAAAAAAGAGCCCGTTTTCAGCTGTGAAAACGGGCTATCTTTTTAATAAGATTATTCTATTTTATCGAACGATAAGTTTGTTTACTGTTTTCTGACCATCAGTAGTTACAGTGATAAAATAAACACCTGAAGCCTGATTGGCAAGGTTAATATTTTTTATAAAGGAATTACTGATGTTTGAATAATGTTCCTGGTAAACTTGCTGACCAGTGATATTTGTTATCACAACCGATGCTTCTGTTATTGTTTTTGAAGCATTGAATGATATCGTAAACTGACCGTTGTTTGGGTTAGGATAAATCTGGAGGTTGTCCATATTTGTTACCTCACCAATACCCGTTGTTCTACGACGGAAAATAATAAGGTAATCCTCAATTTCTCCTGAAGTGAATGCATCACATCCCTGGTCATTTGGATTGTTATTTCCGATATCATTGTTCAACACAATCCGCATTCCTGTTTCAACATTTGGAATGACAGCTGCAGGAATAAAGATAGTATCGTGCGGATAAAAATCTGTTGCTGATGTTATTTTGCTCCAGATCAATTCTGATGCGCCGTCATATTTCAGGTTATGATTGAAATCCATGAATACTGAAATTTTAGCGTCAGCATGATTTACTGTTCGAAGTGTGTGATAAACAGCAATCGGATATTTAGTTTCAGCATACAATTCGATTGGCGCTAAATCAGTACGATCTGTGCGCATACGGATTGACTCCGGATTTCTCACGTGAGGTCCTCCTGTGTTCAAATCAAAGGTGTGCAGTTTTACGGCTGTGATATCAGAACTATCTACACCGCTGGAATTACCATTTGCAAGACTGTAGCAGTAACATTTGTACGGTTGCTTAAGTTTGATATATACTTTGTTGGAATAAATAGTATCGTTAGACACTTCGCAAACTGTGCGTAAACGATAGTAGGTAGACTGACGGACAACCGGTTGAATTGTATCTTTAAACTTGCTGGCCGGCACATTCGCCCAGATAATATTATCTAAAGAGTATTCCCACTCCCAATGGAATTTAGAAAGATTTTTACCATGAGCAGTATCCCAAACTGTGGTCGAATAACCATCGCAAATTGAGGTATCGGTTATGTAAGCTATACCTGCAGAAATCGGGCCGGGGCATTTTGGGTTTACTACTTTAAGCAGATAATCTTCCGTTTCGCCCTGGGTATAACCACCGCAAGGAGGAACATCAGATGAAATTGTAGCACCTCTTTTCATCACCACACGCATACCAATAATTGTATCAAGCAATGCTGTAGCAGGAACTGTGAAGTTTGTTATGAAACTTGAAGCCGTACCACTGATAACCTGGAATGCCGCGAGCTCAGTTGATGGAGTATAAATACCATCTGCATTATAATCAATATAAAGCGCAACACCTGATGAACTGAATGCAAATGTATCTTTGGTGATACCCATTACTGAGAATTTGTAACTGGTATCCCTGTTCACTTCCTGAACCGGTTTCAAACCTGTATTTAAGGTATAGGTACGGAAAAATGTTTTGTTGACATAGCCCGGAGTTCCTCCATCTTTAGTATTATTAATCAAGGTATCGTTTCCTTTGGTAATCAATTTTACATTACCAATATTAACGGTATTCAGGTTATCATCAATTGTAGCAGAAGAATAACAATAACAATTGTATGGTAAGGTAATCAGTGAGATACGTTTTACCGGCGTAGTATCAGACAATCCAGCATTGTTACATGTTACAATTACCCGAATAAAGGTATCAAGGCTTCCGCACAATCCACTAAAGTATTGAGATGTGGCCGTGCTG
>DLGS01000122.1:0-37263 GCA_002482815.1 Bacteroidetes bacterium UBA7688 | reverse complement strand
GTGCTGCTGGGCAAGCCAATATCAGTCCATGGGCCAGTAGCACTTGCTGATGCTTGCCACAGATAAGTAACTCCATATAATGGAAAAGGAGAAGGTGTGGCGCCTGATAATTTAGCCACGAAAGGAGAACAGGCACAAACACTGTCAGGCTGACTTATCACGCCTGCCGATGGCTTAGCACAACAGGATTGATAAAATTGCAATACCTGATTATCATTTGGTCGCACACTCTGACCAGCCCCATATAGACCAGCTCTGTCTACAATAGGAGTAGTAATTGGAGCCTTCATTATAAAATATTTATAGCCAGGAAATGCGCCAATACAAGGAGTAGGTAAAGCGGATGAACCTGTATAATTTTGCTCTCCTATCCCAACCATATAAGTTGCACCTCCGGTTGCTGATGCTGTTGAAGTTTCCTGCTTGTAGCAATATTCAACAATATTGCTTCCTTCATAAATTTTTACCTGGAAAGTAATTCCGTAATAACCTGAAGAAGGTGAGGTTTTATCCTTCCACCTCCAGTCCTTCCATTCCATAGTGAATACTTTTGTACCTGATGGAAGCAGTACAGTTTCGTAAGAAGCCGTACCTCCGGTCCCATCCATTTCTATACCCCAAAATGGCCACAAGCCAGGAAAAATGTTTTTGGGATTACCCGGATTTGGGACACAACCTGAAACTGCGGCACCAAATTTTATCCAGCCTTTAGAGGAAACCTGCAGTGAGTTAAATCCCACAGTAGATTGGCAAGCACCATGCCTGTAAGTAAACCCTAGAGGAATTCCTGTCTTGGAAGCGCAATCTGTTTCAATATCCATCACCCCTGTACCAGAGGAAAGATAAACTAAAGGACTTGTGGAGGCGTTCATTTGCATTACACAACCAAGTTCGCCTTGCGCCTTGGCGCCAAACGACAGCAAGAGGGAAAGCAACAGGGTGCTTGCTTTCAGAAAAGTAAATATTTTTTTCATAACAATCAGGATTTTGATTGAACAAATGGCGCTTACTCTGGGATAGGATTTTCGGCATTCTCCTTGTAATACAATCAGATCGGTGTTATAGTTTTCATAAAACACCAATTTGAAGCAGCAAGATAAAATTTTTTTCCGGAAATACAAATTATTCTTTCCCCAGAATTGTAAAAACGAAATGGCCCGAAGAAATTGTTCTTCGGGCCACACAAAAATATAATTTAAAGAAAAGCTTACTTCAACTGCACGCTTCCGGTTCCAATTTTATATCCACCATTATAGAAGCTGATATTGTAATCTCCTTTTTTATAATTGCTGTCCTGTTTCCAATCAACACTTACATTGGTCATTTTCTGGCCTTTTTCGATATTTACTCTTTTTACAATAGTATAATTCAGTGCATTGCCATCTGCGTCTGTTGTAACACCTGAACCATAGGCTGCGTTGCTGAGCAACTGTCCTTCCAGACCTTGTATTACCACAAAGATTTCCTGCATTCCGCTTTCTGCTACACGGTTTTCATCAATGTCAAATACGACACGCAAAATATCAACTCGTTTTGCTTTCGAAGTTGTTACTTCAACCTCGCCATTTCGTTTTTGATTAATAGGCTCCATTTTAATATTGGAAATATGCAGAACCGAACCCAGTTTTTTAAGTGTTGTCGCTTCAGCAGTAACAGAATCATTTACCTGCGTCAAGCGTGTATTGTTCGAGGTCAGTTCAGTATTGGCTGTTTCCAATTCAGCAATACGCTCTTCATACGTTTTTACCTTTCCACGCAATGTGCCTATTAAAGCCTGTGCTTTTTTCAGATCCGCAATCGAGGCATTCTTTTTAGTCAATAATGATTTGATTTCAGTTTTCAGCTTTGCCATTTCGCCGTCTTTATCTTTTACCATTTGATCCAGCTCTGCATTTTTGCCGGTCAGGTCGTCAAGACGTGCAATTGCAGCGTCATATTGTCCCTGCAAAGTGTCTTTTGCAGCGTTAATGTCTGTATTTTCGGTAATTAAAAAACTATTTTGTTCTGCTACTTTTGATTTACTGAAATAAAGATAACCATTGCCTGCGAGCGAAAGCACTAATAAACCAATCAATATCTTGCTGGTGTTATTCGATTTTGCCGGAGTTGGGGTTGTGGCTGTTTGCGGGTTTTGACTTGCGTTTGTTTGATTTATTTCCTGATTCATAATATTGTTTTTGGTACGATTGGTGCAAATGTAAAATTCATTCTATGACAAACGAACAATTGAAGAGCATCCTTTTTATCGATATCGAAACGGTACCGATACAACCCAAGCTTTCAGACCTCTCTGAAAACATGCAGCAACTATGGATTAAAAAATCTAAATTGCTGCGAACTGACAAACCTGAAGATGCTGACCCGGCAAAGCTTTTCGAAGAAAGAGGTGGAATCTTTTCCGAGTTTTCGAAAGTCGTTTGTATTGGAATCGGCAGCCTTGTCCAACAGGAAAACGAATGGACTTTCAGGCTAAAATCGCTTTGTGAAAATGACGAGAAAATATTGTTAAATAACTTTTTGTCTATACTTGAGCGCTTCAATTCTGCGAATAAAGAAATGAAATTCTGCGGTCATAATATTAAAGAGTTCGACTTGCCTTTTTTGTGCCGCCGGCTCATCATTAATGGAATTCCATTACCTCCACCTTTACAACTAAATAATAAAAAACCCTGGGAAATACCGCATCTCGATACCCTCGAAATGTGGAAATTCGGTGATTATAAAAACTACACCTCTCTCGCACTCCTGGCTGAAGTATTGAATATTCCTTCGCCTAAGAACGATATCGACGGCAGTATGGTCAGCCGTGTTTTCTGGGAGGAAAAAGACAATGAACGCATTGCAAAGTATTGTATGCAGGATGTACTCACAACAGCCAAAGTTTTTATGCATCTTTGCGGTCATAAAGATATTGAGGTCAACCCAATATACCCATAACAAGAAGACTGATGGCTGATTTTAAGCAAATACACGATTCGATAAAAACCAAAGCTTATGCTCCCGTTTATGTTTTAGACGGTGAAGAACCATATTACCTCGACAAGCTGATGACCCTATTCGAGGAACAGATTTTGTCGCCTGCCGAGAAGGAATTTAATATGACGGTGCTTTATGGACGCGATACCCGGTGGCAGGAAGTGGTGAATGCATGCAGAAGGTTCCCGATGTTTGCGGAACGACAGGTGGTTTTGCTGAAAGATGCTGCAGCTATGCCTGAATTTGGAGAATTGCTGGGTTATTTTCAGAATCCTTCTCCCACTACTATTTTTGTGGTGGAATACCGCAACAAGAAGATTGACGGCAAAACCAATGTTGCGAAATTTATCAAGAGCAATATCGTTTACTTCAATTCAGAAAAAACTAAGGAAGAGGCAATGCCCGCCTGGATAAAACGCTTCGGACAGGAAGTTGGTTTTGAGATTCCTGACCGGGAAGCGGATATGCTGACCATGTACCTGGGGAACAACCTGCAGAAAATCGCCAACGAGATAGAGAAAATACGTATCAACGTGCCGGAAGAAAAAGTACTGAGTGCTGTTCTTATTCAAAAACATATCGGTATCAGCCGCGAGTATAACATTTTCGATTTCCCGGAAGCATTTTCATCCGGCAACAAAGAGAAAACTTACCGTATGCTTTCTTACTTCCTCACCAATGCCAAGGCCGCGCCAATGGTATTGATAACGGCATCTTTATACACCCATTTCAGCCAGTTGTATAAAGCGAATTATGCTTCCAGATTACCGGAAAAAGAATGGGCAGGCGCCATTGGCACAAGCCCGTATTATGTAAAAAATGTAATGAGCAAAACCCGCAAATGGCCTTTGCACAAAGTGGAAGAATGCTTGATAACTATTGCAGAATACAATGCAAAATCGGTTGGGATTGATTCCGGCGCTAATGATACAGAACTGCTAAAAGAACTGATGGGAAAGCTGGAATTGATAGAGATGATATAAAATGGAATCCATGTTTTTTAAAATCTTAAAATATACAATCGCCCTTTCTGGCATCTTTTTAATGTGTTTATGCCCTGTAATTATTTTTGGAATTTATGATCGATATCCTCCTAAACAAGAAGCCCTAAATGCAATTTTTAAAATTATTCCAGACTACGGCTTGTATTTTTTACTCTATTGTCTCCTCGCATATCTGTTGAATTTTTCTTTTATGCGATATTTGGAAAAGAGCCAGAAAAGAAAGGAGCTTTTTTACTTAACACTATTTCAAATCATTATTCCAATTCTTTTTACGATATATCTTTCTATAGAATTTTATTTCAACTGCAAGTAAAAAGTCGGGCTGCCCCAATTGGAGCAGCCCGACTTTCTTTATCTAAGCTTTTCTTACTTAGCTTTTGCAATCAATTCCTTTGCCATTTTCACGTAGTCGTTATTTTTAGCTTCTGTAGCCAAAGTGATTACTTCGTTAGCAGATGCAACAGCAGCTTTTTTATCGCCCATTTTCAGTTCAATTTTTGCTTTCAGCAAACGAACCCAGAATGCTTTGGGATTTTGATCCACAGCTTTATCTACCCACATTTTTGCTTTGCTCAAATCTTTATCATTGTCATAATAATAAGATGCAGCCTGGAAATAAGGGCGTGTGTCATTAGCCAGGGAAGCGTCAATGTTTTTCATCACTTTAGAATCGATTTCTGTAGTGATTTTGATTGGCACTCTTACATAATCCCACAACAATTCCAATGTAGCAGAAGTTGGTTTTACTTTCGCAATGTTGATCGTAAAAGATTCTGTTTTTGCTTCAGTTGCTTTTGCAGCCACTACGATACGGGCGACTTCTTTTTCTTTATTGTAGTCGGCAACGTTACCACCTAAAGTAAGGTCGCTGTACAACATTACAGTCCATGTGCTTTTACCTGGAATAGTGTACAATGCATACGTACCAGCTTTAACAGGCACATCACCAAAAGTAACATCATCGCTGAACGTCAGTTTTGTTGCAGCATTAGCGCCTGTGCGCCATACTTTTCCATAAGGCACAAGGTCACCAAATACCACACGACCTTTTACCGCAGGGCGGGAATAATCTACAGAAATATCACCCAAACCAAAACTTTGTTTGATGGTTTGAGAAGGGCTTGGAGCAGGCACTTTAAGGGTTTGCGCCTGGGCAGAAAAAGTGCTCAATGATAATATTGCAGCACTGGCAAGGGTTAGAAATTTAAACTTGTTCATTAGAATTGTTTAATTTATTTATGAAGGTGAAAAAAGTGTTTCGCTATTGTTCTACCAAAACAGTTCCTGCCTGGTAATGATAAAGATAAAGGTGTTTATTTTCGATATAAAAAAGGTTGTTCTCTGTATCCCACTGCGGTTTGAATTCAAATTTGGTAAAGATGGCCATCCCGTTATCTGAAGTTTTTTCGTTAAAAACAGCGCCATATTTATTCAGCAAATCCGTCATCCAATACACCAGCTCAAATCCTCTGAAAGTCAGCTCAGATGGCTTTCCGCCAAAGTTTGCACGGTATTTATTGGCAATATCCATTCCGAAAGAAACAGTCTGGTCGAAGTAATAGGGCTGTGTAATATTGATGGCAATATGGTCACCAAAATCAATCATTTTCTTTGTACTCACTATATTTTTCCAGCTGGGCATTCCAAATATATTGAACCGGTAATTGGGAAAATATTTATCCAGCTGGTTAATGAGCTTTTCGGCATAGGCAACATCAATCACCGGCATAATAAGGATATTGGTGATCATGCTATCGAAAGCGGCGGCAAGTGTAGCAGAATCGGGTAGTTTGTCACAATCGATTTCGCTGAGGTTCTTCACTTTGCTGTCTTCTATGATGTAGGAATAAGCAGCACTGTCGGTTGCATTATTCATCCGTTTGTACAGCACAAGCGACTCTTTATTTCTTTTCTTAACTGCTGCTTTTGATATTTCTTCGCAATTGGTTTGCAGCGTCGGGTTCATCAGGATAAAATAAGGATTGTCCCGCACGTTGGCATCTGATGGAGAAAAGGCAGAGATGAAATTAACCTTTTTAGATTTTGCATACTTAGCCAGATCGTCTACGTGCTGAGCCGATACAAAACCGATAATCAGATCCGTCTTCGCCAGACTATCGGATTTAATCATTTTTTCTACGCCAGACTCCGCACTGCTGATATCGTGCACATAAATATCGGTTGTGTAACCCATTGTCGCCAGCGTATCAATAGCCAACTTTATGCCTTCGTAAAAATTGATTCCGCTTTCTGCTTTGTCCGGCCATTTGCTTCTTGGCGTTGGCTTGCCGCCTTTCACCAGTTCGTCCAGGTAAAGTGGAATCATAACATCAATCCTGTAACGGTCTTTCTTAATACTGGCAGGATAATCAATGTCGCGCTTCTTCTTTTTCTTTTCTTCCTTTTTAACCTCTGCCACTGGCTTAGGCGGATATTTAGTGTATACTTTTCTTCTTGGTTTTTCCTTTTTCCAGAATTGTGCTGTTGCGTCATTGCCGCTGGCAACACACAATAACAGTACAATCAGGCGGAGGTAAAATTTTCTACTCAATATCATGTTTCAAATTATTCAGTTCAAAAAGGAAAAGCACAAATCAACTATTCCCACTCAATGGTAGCCGGCGGTTTGGAGCTGATGTCGTACACCACGCGGTTGATACCTCTTACACGGTTGATAATATCATTGGAAACCTGCGCCAGGAAGTCGTAAGGCAAATGCGCCCAGTCAGCTGTCATACCGTCTACCGATGTAACTGCGCGCAAGGCAACGGTAAACTCATAGGTCCTTTCGTCACCCATCACACCAACACTTTGCACCGGCAAGAGCATAGCGCCTGCCTGCCATACTTTATCATACAAACCTTTTTCGCGAAGCAGATTGATATAAATAGCGTCTGCTTCCTGCAGCATTTTTACTTTTTCTTCGCTCACTGCACCCAATACACGGATACCCAAACCCGGGCCCGGAAAAGGATGGCGGCCGATGAAGATATGCTCAATGCCCATTTCGGTGCCAATACGGCGCACTTCATCTTTGAACAATGCACGCAAGGGTTCTACCAGTTTCAGGTGCATTTTCTCCGGCAAGCCGCCCACATTATGATGCGATTTGATGGTTTGAGAAGGACCGTGAACTGACATCGATTCAATCACGTCAGGGTAAATAGTGCCCTGACCGAGGAAACTAACATCTTTCAAAATCTGACCTTCTTCTACAAAGACTTCAATAAACAAACGACCGATGATTTTACGCTTTGCTTCGGGGTCGCTCACACCTTCCATTTCTTTGTAGAAACGTTGGCTTGCATCCACGCCCTTTACGTTCAGACCAAGGGTTTTGTATCCATCCAATACTTGTTGAAACTCATCTTTGCGCAGCAAACCATTGTCTACAAATATGCAATACAGGTTTTTGCCAATCGCTTTGTTAATCAGCATCGCAGCCACTGTAGAGTCTACACCGCCACTCAATGCCATGACCACTTTGTTGTCGCCAATTTGCTCTTTAAGTGCAGCAACTGATTCTTCTACAAATGCAGCAGGCGTCCAGTCCTGTGCGCATCCGCATACGCCCACAATAAAGTTTTTCAACATCGTGCGGCCATCGGTGGTATGCGTCACTTCAGGGTGAAACTGGATAGCAAAAACCGGGTTGGCAGCATAAGAAGCAGGGCTTCTGAATGCGGCTACGGGAATACTGTCTGTTGTGGCAATAATGTCAAAACCGTCTGCCAGGTGTTTGATAGAATCGCTGTGGCTCATCCAAACCTGNNACCATCGGCTACGCCTTCCATCAGGGCATTCGGTACAATCGCTTTGAGATGTGCGCGGCCATATTCGCGGTGTGCAGATTTTCCTACCTCGCCACCCGACTGTTGAGCCAGCAGCTGTGCGCCATAACAAACCGCCAATACCGGAACCTTTTGTGCCATCGCCTGAATATCAGGTTTTGGTGCTTCGGGGTCGTTTACCGAATAGGGCGAGCCAGCCAGGATAATTCCTTTCAGGGTTTCGTCGTAAGCTACCGGTTTGGTGCAGGGTTGTATTTCGCAATAGACATTCAGTTCGCGGATATTGCGTGCAATAAGCTGCGTGTATTGCGAACCGAAATCGAGGATAAGAATTTTATTGTGCATTGGTAATTTTTATAAAAAGTATCGGGTAATCTTAGTGCAATGAAACAGAACAAGACCTAAGCCTGGCCTGTTTGTCCGCCCAATGTAAAAGGAACCGGTGATTGTGCCTGGTCTTTGATGACACCATTGGCCGCTTCAAATTGTTTCACATTATCTATCAGGGCCAGCATCAGGCGCTTAGCATGATGAGGCGTCATGATAACGCGGCTTTTCACTTTTGATTTTGGGGTGTTGGGCATTACATTCACAAAGTCCATAATAAACTCGGCAAACGAATGGGTGATGATAGCCAGGTTGGCATACTGCCCGTCTGCCATTTCTTCTGTCAGCTCAATATTCAATTGTTGTTGTTCCTGATTTTCCATGAGTTTTTGTTTGTTTGTTTTATAAGGCAGCAAAACTACTAAAACCACACCGCAATTAACGCCCGCAAGCGGTGGTTTTATAAATTTTATACCATATAGCAGTAAGATAATAATATGGCTTTGTCAATAAATACACGAGTATTATGTCCGCGTCAGGCTTATTCAGCTGCGCCGGACTAGATATGACTTCCTCAATATCCCGAAAGCCTCAAACCAACAGAAATGTGCTTTCGGGTGCTCCCGAAAGTCCCAAACTGACAGAAATAAGCTTTCGGGTGCTCCCGAAAGCCTTAAACGGATAGAAATAAGCATTCTGACCTTCCCGAGAGCTTCAAACCGAAAGAATGAGGTTGTCGGGTCAGGTTTATAATATAAAAAATCCTGTTTCAATAAAAGGGATCGTGTTTAAGCGTATTGTTACAATCCCTGCATCGCTTTGTACTCATCCACCAATGTGAGGGTCTTATCCGACAAAAACGTATAAGCTTCCTTTAGCTCTTCCTGATTTTTCTCCGTATGGTCTATAAAATCGCTGAACAGTCCCATAAAGGTTTTGAATAAGGCTTTCTTTTCTTCATCCAGGTCGCGGAAAGATTCTATCAGCACCTCAAACTGCTCCAGCAAAGGTTCTATCTTTTCGTTCAGCTCATTGGAATGGTCCATATAGGGCGCAAATTTTTTCAGTATCTCGAAAGACAGTTGCGCTTTTTCCTTTTGTAGTTGCATTTGGGGGGAGGGATTTTGGCGAAGGTAGGATTGGCTCGTTTATATCTATGTATATTTGATAAACTTAAAATAATTGTATTGAGGAATAATAGACTCTTATTATTATGCTGGCTTTTACTTCTGCTTAGTCCCACGAGGACTAGCGCACAAAGCAATTCATCTGAAGATACACTTAAGATTGAACAAATAGCCTTTGATTATTTTTTATCAAAGCTTGATTCAATATATATATCAGATGGAGGAAAAGGTTACCGTTTTGATACTGTTAAGCATAAGATTTATTTTTCCGGTGAAACTGTCACAGGAGGTGGATTTACTCCAAGGTATTTAAACATGCACCAAAAACGCTTTATTATAATTGATAGTTTAGACGAGGACAAACTTATTCGTTGTATAGAAGGGAAAAGATTGCTTAATTGTTTTAAAAAATTTGTCTTAACAGAAAAAGGTTACTCTATAAAATCAAAAGATAGCATCGAGGACATAGGATTACGGATACATATGCGGTGTTATAAAAACGGTTTTTACTATGTCTATATTAGCATTGATATAGGGGTAGATTGGATATTAAACGATATATATATTAAGTTGAATAAAGAAGGGCTTCCGGTTGATTTTTTAGAAACCGGAGGAATTACCTAGTCCGAAATCCCTTAAGCTCACTTTTGTTTCCCTGATGTTATAGTACCTGCTTTTCCACTCCTCGCCAACCACAAGAACTACCTTTGCTGCAACCCAATAATTAAAACTGTATGCACAAAGGAAACAAAGCAAAGATTGAGCTACTGAAACTAACAGGTGTATCTATCCTGATAGGCCTGATTTGTAGCCTGCTGGGCTTTTCTTTAAAAAAAATCACTGAACATTCCGAGCATAGCTTGGCGGCATTGGCGGCTTTGTATCCCGTTTTATATTTTGTTTTCCCGTTGGCCGGGCTTTCGCTTATTTATGTGTTGCGTCAGCAGCTTTTTAAGAAGAAAGAAAACAAAGGCATCAAGGAAATTTTTGACAGCCTGAAGAATAAAGAAGAGAAACTGCCTTTCTACAAAATCCCCTCTCATTATATCAACGGTTTTCTGACAGTCATTTCCGGCGGCTCAACCGGCATTGAAGTTTCTACCGTTGTGGCCACTGCAACCGTTGGTTCGCTGGCCCACGAAAAAGCAAAAATTCACCTGGCTTTCCGCAAAGAAATAATGTGCGCCGCAGTAGCATCCGGCGTTACCGTATTATTCGGCAGTCCGTTGGCGGGCATTTTGTTTGCTTACGAAGTCATCTCCAAAAGAATCACGAAATTCTCTTTGCTCAGCATCCTGCTGGCAGCCGGTACTACCTGGGGTTTCGAAAAACTGGTTAACGATGAGCCTTTATTTACCATCAATATACACAGCTGGCATTACTACGCCTTACCCTATTTTGTATTACTGGGCCTCATCGCCGGACTCAATTCTGTATACCTCACCCGCTGTGTGCTTTTTTTTAAAAACAAAGTTGCTACCATGAATAATTATGCATTGAAAATTGCGATTGGGGTTGCCATACTGGGTTGCAGCCTGCTGGCCTTTCCACAATTGTATGGAGACGGTTATCATGCTATGGGGGGGCTATTCCAACTACCGGCAGACGGATTTTCATTGTCGTATCCTCTTGTGGTGTTGATAGCCATTTTCCTGTTGAAACCCATAGTGACCTCCGCCACCCTGTCTGCAGGAGGTGATGGTGGCGTGTTTGCCCCAAGTCTTTTTATCGGAGCATTTTTAGGATTGGCAGTTGCCCTGCTGTTGAACAACTATTTTGATGCAGGTGTTATTCCTGTCAATTTTATGGTGGTGGGTATGGCTGCTGTCTTGAGTGGAAGCCTGCATGCACCCTACACTTCAGTTTTCCTCGTGTTGGGCCTTACCGATAATTATGTGTTGCTTGTACCGATACTGATAGCTTCGTTGGTGGCAAAGTTTACGGCCAAATACGTTTTCCCCTATACGGTGTATAGTTATAAAGGAGTCGTTGCTTAATAGATTACTTTAATCCTTTTCCCAGTCCCAGGAGAATTCTGTAAAAATAAGAGAGAGCATCAGGTTGGATTTTGTAGTCAGGCTCATGGTCGATTCATTCTCAGAACCACCGCTACCCAGGTTTTCAGTGCCTTTCATCAGAGTCGATTTACCTAAAAATGCCGTTCCCCTTATTTTCCAGCACAGGCCGGCAAAGAAGGAGACTTCGGCCATACAAT
Source organism: Bacteroidetes bacterium UBA7688 (assembly GCA_002482815.1). GTDB lineage: Bacteria > Bacteroidota > Bacteroidia > Chitinophagales > Chitinophagaceae > Rurimicrobium. The sequence goes on along the minus strand of DLGS01000122.1, from coordinate 25,823 downwards.
ACGGGCGCACACCAAATGTTGGCAAAGATTTCAGGTCAGTAATTTCTCTCAGTACAGCGCCACCGCCAAACGAAAATCCGCTTTTTTCATTTTTTCGAAACACAACATCACTGCCCGTTTTGTAAACAAAACCTACAGGAATATTGAATTGCCAGATATCAAACTCAGGGGTAAATTTTTTGCCTCCGTTCAAGCGGATTTCAGGCGATTCGAGTTTATAAAACAGCGCATCCAAACCTATCGTTAAGGCTACAAGAGACTTGTCATCAATTTTTCCGAGTGGGAAATAATGCTCTAATCCTAAACCGTAAGCTGAGCCTTTAATTTTGGCTGAAACTACACCAGCGAAGGGAGTTGTTTCGTTTAGCGAAAATTCTTCATACACATAATCCAGGGTATAGGTAGCACTCACCGGACAAAAATTGAAATTGGTCTGACTTCTGTAATAACCATCCAGACTCTCACCGTTCTCTTTCTTTTTTTTATACCCTTCCAGGTATTTCCGCTGTTGACGGCTATGATCCATCGCAGACATTCCGCCACTAAACTGGGCTCTACATTCTAATGAAAAGGAAAAGACAACGAATAAATAGAAAATGGTTTTAAAAAGAGAATGGCTCATTTGCGTTTTTTAGCGGCCGCAATGATACAATCAGATATTCACAAAGTATAATTATTCTCCTTCTTTTTTCTCCACCCTTCTGCTACCGGCATACAGTTCGTATTCGAACAAACGGCAGTCAATTGTACTCGTGAAAAATTCAATTCTTCGCTTGGGTTTTAGTCCGATTTTTTTGGCCAGTTCTAAATTGCCGGTAAAGACATAGCCAAAATAACCACCACATTTTTGCTTCATATACGTGCCGATACGGCCATAAGTTTCTTCCAGCTCGGTGACATCACCAAGACGTTCACCATACTCAGGATTGATAAAGAATACACCGGGTTTGCCTTCGGGCACTGGTGTATCGGCAAAGTCACATTCGCTGAATTCTATCAGATAAGCAACGCCTGCCGCTTTGGCATTTTGGGTTGCATTGGCAATGGCCTGATTGCTGTAATCGGTGGCAATGATTTTTGCTTCGTGTGGCAATTGTTTGATTTGCTGGCGCAAATTGTCCATTTCCCTGTGGTATACTTTGGGGTCGTAGTCACTCAAATGCATAAACGCATAATTAGCACGAAAGATGCCTGGGCGTGTGTTGGTCGCCCACAAGGCGGCTTCGATAGCAAGTGTACCCGAGCCACACATCGGATTAATAAACGGCGTAAGTCCATCCCATTTTGAAGCCATAATAGTTGCTGCTGCAAGGGCTTCCAGCATTGGCGCACGCCCTGGAATTTTACGGTATCCGTGACGCGCCAGAGATTCGCCGGAAGTATCTACAAAAACTTCAGCTTCCTCATTTTTCCAATAAAGATGAATGACCGCACCTGTTGGTTCGGCACCTGTATTGGGGCGAATACCGGTCGCTTCCCGCATTCTATCGACAATCGCATCCTTCACGCGAAGGCTGGCAAACATACTATTGTTGATGGTGTCATTCTGCACATTGCTGGTTACCGAAAAATAGCCGTCTTCGGGAATGATTTCTTCCCAGGGGCAATCGCTGAGATTATTGTACACATCGTCGGCATTATTAGCCTCAAAAGACAGCAGGCTGTACAATACCTGACTTGCGCAACGCAGGTTAAGGTTGAGGCGAATACAATCATTCATCGTTCCCTCCAGTTTCAGGCCAGTGACAAAGGTTTCGGTAATTTCAAAACCCAATGCTTTTACTTCCTGCTCCAGGTAAGGAGCCAATCTGTTGTGACAAGTGATGGTAATTGGTGCTACTGTGGTAAATAATGACATTCGGCAAAGGTAAACCTGATTTGGGATTTCAGATTTATGATTTTAAAACTTACCTAAAAGCCGCCGCCAGCACCGCCGCCGCCTGATTGTCCACCACCGAATTCCGGCCCCCGGTCTGGCTGTTCCGCAGCACCCCGCGAAAAACTTTGGGCAACCAATAGGGCTTCTGCATTTGTTTTCAGGAAATTGTCTTCGTCGGCTTCTTCTTCAAAAGTGATACCATATTTTGGTTTTTTCAGGTATTTGATAGAAACATAAGCGACCAAAATCATGATAATGCCGGCGCTGGTCAAAGTGATTTCCGGATGACCGAGGCTGAAATAATATTTGAAGGTCAGCACAGCTGCGGCGATTAAAATCAATCCTATCCACAATAAGATTTTGTTCTTCTTTTTTAATCCATAAAACACATAAACCAACGGAACAACAGCTGTGAAAATATAGAAAATAAATGCCAGCGGAATATCCTGTCCGGGCTTCAGGCTCATTTCAAAAAATTCAATACTCGATTCGCGGATAACGTAATAATTGCCGGAAATATAAAACACCAAAAGTGCCACGCATTCGAAAACAACAATACAATCCTTCCAAAAGAAAAACCTATCCTGATGTTTCATTTGTCTGGCTTTAAAATAAAAAGCCAGTGATAATATCATGAAAGCGAATGGCATGATGAGCTTAGCCATTGCGCCGATCTTCATTACCAGTAAAAAGAAAATAGCATAACAAAAAAGCGATAGAAAAAAAGCAACCAGTCTGTCGGCATAACGCAATACTGCAGCAAATAAAAATGGCAGCAGTAAAAGCGCATAAGGTAAAGCGCGACCTTGCGTTTCAATATCGTAATTGAACAAACCTGCTAATGCTATACCTGTAGCAACAAGCCCGGAATACAACAATGCTTCATCGGTCCCGGAGTGATAAATCCTGCTGTTTTTAATAAAAATCTCTAACAAAGCCACGGATGCCAAAGCATACAAAACTGCAGTTACAGGAAGCGCAGCAGGCGAATCGAAAGCACTTGAAAACATCAGGGCATAAACGCCCAATGTTGCACTAATAGCAATCCAGGTAAAAAGAAACAAACCAATTTTGACAAACAAATTCGGGCTGTAAAAGTTGCTTGGGTATTTTAAAATGGTGGCAGCATACTGTTCGTCATTCAGTAAATTTTGCGCACACCAACGTTTTGCCTTTTTTACTAGAGCAATATTGCGTAGCCATGTTTTATTGTAAGCGATCATTTTTTAAGCCCCAGGATTTTTTTGTAATTGATAAAGAAAAGTATCACACCAATGCAGGAAGCAAACAGGTAAAACATTCCTAAAATGAAAGCTCCTTCGCCTCCATTATCATCAAACAGAATGGAAAAAATGGAGTAGGTAAGCCCGATGTAGCTATACACGATGGCCAGCAGTAAAAACCAAAACGATTGCTGCTTTATGGCATAGCGTACAAAATAAATACACAAGCCGATGAGGAGTAAAAAACTCAATACTTTCATCGGTTGATTGAATAACAAAGTAAGGCAGGAAGCGAATAAAATATTGATGCCAAAATTGTGGTAGGTAAAACTGAAATGCGTTTTAATTTCCTTCCGCTCACTCACTTTTGACCAGACAATGAGTGCTGCCCCAAAAACTAATGCAGTGAAAACAAGGTGTGTTGCAGAAAAATTGTAGCCATTTATTAACTGCATCGGAGCGATGCTCAAACCAATGGTACCGGCAATGCCGGTGATGCCCAGCGCAAGCAATCCTTTATGATCGAATACACAAGCACAATACAAAAAAACAGCAGAAGGAATCAATGTTGCCAATCCGTAACGATGACCAAACAGTGAATACTGAAACTGAATATAACCAATAAATACGCCGAGCAAAAGACAAGCCAGCAAAGCAATGTAATCGAAAAATGGTGACGCGTTTTTTACTTCACTATTGCTATACGGCTGCTTATTTTTAAACACATAATAAAAGCATCCGCCACAGAGTAAAGCTATAATAGCCAGTACTGCCTGATGCCCGATTGTGTCAATATTTTTGTAAATAAGAATACCAATTCCTGCAGTAAAGAGGAGGATGCCGAGATAGAGGATTGTTCGTAACTCCCAATGAACCGAGAATAATTTGCCCGACTCGTATGTCTCTATTTTTTGTAACCCATCATCGCTGATGATATCGTCAGCGTGTAATTGTTTTGCTGCATTCATAATGGAAAGTCTTGCAGTGAAAGTAGGATTAATTGTTACAATTTACTTTTGAAAGTGCAAAGGTTTGTTCAAGCGACAACTGCTGTGGATTGCTGAATTTCATTTTTCCATTTTCTTCCACCAGTTCTCCATAAGCCTCTACCGCTTTGTTGTCATTCAAAATAAAAATGATTTCACGATCAGACATCATTCCTTCTGATGAAAAATGATAGGTAGCAAACAAGGTATCCGCATTCATTGTTCCCTCAAAAGTCCCTACATTTTTGTCCTTTTCAGAAAGCTTGTAAATCAGTTTCCCTGTTGCACTTTTATCATTAATCTCAACATCCATAAAAATGCTGTCTTTGTCACTAACGAAAGCGTAGCAATGCTTTCCGCTGATGGTGGATGAAGAGTGGATGGCTGTATCCATTGCTTTTGTTTCAGCAACTGAAGTTGTAACACGGGAATCACAGGCAGATAAAAATAGTACGGCAATGCCGGAAATAAGGATTGGCTTTCTCATTTTAAATAAGTTTTGTTGGTCCATTGAAGATAATCATTCGTGAGCACAAAAAAGCCTTGCAACAATGATGCTGCAAGGCCTTTTAAGATACTGTTCTCAATTATTTAAACACAGAAGTCGGTTTTTTATTTTCGTCTATCGCGACAAAGGTAAACTCGCCACTTACTGCTTTTTCGCGCACTTCGCTGTACATCTGTTCTACAAAAATCTCCACACGCACTTTCAAACTGGTGTTGCCAACGTAAGAAACTTTTCCGATCAGTTCGATAATTGTCCCGCCCGGTATCGGCATCTTAAAATCAATCCTGTCACTGCTTACCGTTACCATTCGCTGGCGACTGAACCTTGTGGCTGCTATGAAAGCGACTTCATCCATCGACTGCATTGCTGTGCCACCAAAGAGTGTATCGTAGTGATTTGTTGTGTTCGGAAAAACTGCTTTAAAAATGTGTGTTTCTGATAATTTAATTCTTTCCTGTAAATCCATAGTCTGTTTTTAAGAACCACAACTGATGCAACCATCCTGCATGGTGCAAACCGGTCCGTCAACTTGTGTTGCTTCAATATCTGTACTTGTTTGCGCCTGGCTGTTTTCTGTATGCGGAATCATTGGTTCAACATCGTTACTACCTTGTTTCTCCACCGTAAATTGTACTGCCTGAGTAGCCGCCTGAGAACGTAAATAGTACATACCTGTTTTCAATCCTTTTTTCCATGCGTAGAAATGCATTGAAGTCAGTTTTGAAGCAGAAGGACTGTCCACAAAGAGGTTCAGCGATTGAGACTGGCAGATATAGGCACCACGATCGGCAGCCATATCAATCAGATTACGTTGTTTGATTTCCCAAACTGTTTTGTAGAGTTCTTTGATTTCTGTTGGTATTTCTTCAATGTTTTGAACAGAACCATTTGCTGCAATGATTTTGTTTTTCATTGAATTAGTCCACAGGCCAAGATTTACAAGGTCTTTCAGCAAATGTTTATTTACGATAATAAATTCTCCGCTCAATACACGGCGTGTGTAAATGTTGGAAGTGTAAGGTTCGAAACATTCGTTATTGCCAAAAATCTGAGAAGTAGAAGCCGTTGGCATTGGTGCTACAAGCAATGAGTTGCGCACGCCGTACTTTTTCACTTCTGCTTTCAGCGAAGTCCAGTCCCAACGATCGCTTGGTGTAACACCCCACATATCGTATTGGAAAATTCCTTTTGAAACAGGTGAGCCTTCGTATGTTTCGTAAGTACCTTGTTCTTTCGCCAGGTCTTTACTGGCAGTCATTGCAGCGAAGTAAATGGTTTCGAAAATGTTCTTATTTAAAACTTTTGCCAATTCACTTTCAAATGGCAAACGCAACATAATAAACACATCCGCCAAACCCTGAACACCAAGTCCAACCGGACGATGGCGCATGTTGGATGTTTTCGCTTCTTCAACAGGATAGTAGTTGTTGTCGATTACTGCATTCAGGTTTTTAGTTACCTGGTAAGTGATTTCGTATAAACGCTGGTGGTCAAATTTGCCATCGATAACGAAGCGTGGTAAAGCCAATGAAGCCAGGTTACAAACCGCCACTTCTTCGGGAGAAGTAAACTCCATAATCTCCGTACACAGGTTACTGCTTTTGATGGTACCCAGGTTTTGCTGATTGCTTTTGCCGTTGGCAGCATCTTTGTATAACATATATGGAGTGCCGGTTTCTATTTGCGACTCCATTATTTTAAACCAAAGTTCCTGTGCTTTAATTGTCTTTCTCGCTCTTCCTTCCGCTTCGTATTTTGTATATAATGCTTCAAATTCTTCACTGTGACAATCGCTCAATCCAGGTGCTTCATTTGGGCAGAACAAACTCCATTCGCCATCCGCTTCTACGCGTTTCATAAACAAATCAGAAATCCACAAGGCGAAGAACAAATCTCTTGCACGCATTTCTTCTTTACCATGATTCTTACGCAGGTCAAGGAATTCAAATACATCTGCATGCCAAGGTTCAAGGTAAATAGCGAATGCACCTTTACGTTTTCCTCCACCCTGATCTACATAGCGGGCAGTGTCGTTAAACACACGCAACATTGGAATGATACCATTGCTTGTTCCGTTTGTACCACCAATATAGCTGCCTGTAGCGCGGATATTATGAATAGCTAAACCAATGCCACCGGCACTTTGCGAGATTTTAGCTGTTTGTTTCAGTGTATCATAAATGCCATCGATGCTGTCGTCTTTCATCGTCAGCAGAAAGCATGAGCTCATTTGTGGTTTTGGTGTACCCGCATTGAACAAGGTTGGTGTAGCGTGTGTAAACCAGCGCTCACTCATCAGGTGATACGTTTTGATGGCGCTTTCGATGTCATTTTTATGGATACCAACCGCAACGCGCATATACAGGTGTTGCGGGCGTTCAACGATTTTACCATTGATGCGCAGCAGGTAAGATTTCTCCAAGGTTTTGAATCCGAAATAATCAAATGCAAAATCTCTGTCGTAGATAATGGTGCTATCCAAAAGCTCAGCGTGTTCTTCGATAATCGCCATTACATCGTCAGCAATCAAAGGAAGGTGTTTTCCTGTTGCATCATCTATATAATGATACAAATTGCGCATTGTGTCAGAAAAAGACTTTAATGTGTTTTTGTGCAGGTTGCTCACTGCAATCCTTGATGCCAGAATAGCATAATCCGGATGGGTAATGGTCAACGATGCAGCGGTTTCTGCAGCAAGGCTGTCCAGCTCGGTAGTAGGTACACCAGCGTAGATACCTTCAATTGTTTTTTTAGCAACGTCTATCACGTTTACCATTGGGCTCAGGCTGTACGAAAGTTTTTCGATACGTGCCGTTACCTTATCAAATTTTACGGATTCCTGTTTTCCGCTTCTCTTTATTACGTACATAAAATGATATATAATTTAGTTGTGAATAGTCTTTGTTGTTTTTAAAAATCTTCCTCAAGTGAAAACGTATTTTTCTCTTCTTTGTTATTGCCCATTACGCCGGCTTTCTGATAATCACCCACTCTCTTTTCGAAGAAATTTGTTTTGCCTTGCAGAGAAATCATTTCCATAAAGTCAAACGGATTAGTTGCGTTGTATACTTTAGGATTTCCCAGTTCGCCCAGCCATCTGTCTGCTACAAACTCAATATATTGTTGCATCAGCTTGGCATTCATTCCAATCAAGTCTACCGGCAAAGCTTCGGTGATAAATTCTTTTTCGATGGTGACAGCTTCGGTGATGATATTTTGAATTTCCTCTTTGCTCAATTTTGTTTCGAGCATACTGTACAACAAACAAGCAAATTCACAATGCAAGCCTTCGTCGCGGCTGATCAGCTCATTACTAAAAGTAAGACCCGGCAACAAACCTCTTTTTTTCAACCAGAAAATAGAACAGAAACTACCGCTAAAGAAGATGCCCTCAACCGCAGCAAAAGCTACCAGTCTTTCTGCAAAACTTCCGTTGTCAATCCAGCGCAAGGCCCATTCCGCTTTCTTTTTAACAGCAGGCACGGTATCAATAGCGTGGAATAATTTGTATTTTTCTTCTGCATTTTTAATATAGGTATCAATCAGCAAAGCGTAGGTTTCGCTATGGATATTTTCCATCATAATCTGGAAACCATAAAAACATCTTGCTTCCGGCAATTGCACCTCACTCATAAAGTTTACCGCAAGGTTCTCATTTACTATTCCGTCGCTGGCCGCAAAAAAGGCAAGGATATGGCTGATAAAATGACGTTCGCCATCATTCAGCTTTTCCCAATCTTTCATATCGTCGCTCAGGTCTATCTCCTCTGCGGTCCAGAAGCTTGCTTCATGACGCTTGTAGGCTTCCCATATTTTTGGATAATTGATCGGAAGGATGACGAATCTGTCTTTATTTTCTCTCAGTAAAATCTCTGTGCTTTCGTTGCTCATTGGTTGCTCTTTTCTGTATTAATATTTGCAATCTCTCCGGAAACGAAAAGCGACACGATGGCCTTTAAAGTTTTTCAACTTAGGTGTGTGTTGCAATGCGTTTGCCTTATAATTGTTCAGGCTTCGCTTTAAAAATGTTTGGTTAAGGGTACTCTTGACTTATTTCTAAAAATCGCTATTCGACTTATTGTCCGCAGTCTATTAAAATTGAGGTGTAAACCTTTCAAAAACTGACTTTCGAAACAAAAAACATACTTTCAGCAAAGAACTTATGCAATGATACAAACACCTTTTTTCATCTTGCTTAAAAGTTAGTCACACGGGTGTGAACAACTCAGGAAATGCTTTACAGCCAATCATATTTAATTTTACAAGCACCTGTTTTTTCCGTTCTCCTGCTTCCGCATTGGTTGCTGACTTTTAGCCTGTCGGTGAGTAATAATGGATGCAATGATTGTGCTTTTTGGGCTGTACAATCACCGCTTTGGCCAGCGGCAATGATTTCATTCATTTGAAAATGTCTGGCGGTTTTCTGGTCTTCTGCTATAAATATGCAAAAGTGGGCTCAAAGGTTGCCTGAAAGCCTAAATATTTTCAGTTTAAAGGGAAAACAATCAGACTTTTGCACGCAATATTTTTAAAAGCAACAATTTAGGATCGACATTGTATAAGAAAGATAAAACATCTATTTTTACACTTATCAATAAAACCCTGTCGAATACAGACCAAAACAGACGCATAAATGACAATAGCTCAAAGTGAACGTGAATTGGGTAAAAACCTTCGTTTTTTAAGCGGAGGAGGTGAAATGGGCGCATTAACCCGTCAGCTGGACTGGAGTAAAACCCCTGTTGGCCCAATCGAAACCTGGCCACAAAGTTTACGCACGACCATCAGCATTATCTTAAACTCCCGGTTCCCTATGTTTTTGTGGTGGGGGCCGGAATTAATTTGTTTTTACAACGATGCCTATCGCCCCAGTCTGGGCGAAAACGGGAAGCACCCAAACATACTTGGAATACCGGCAAAAGAGGCCTGGCCGGAAATCTGGGACACAATCAATCCGCTGATCGACCAGGTAATGTCCGGCGGCGATTCCTATTGGAGCGAAGACCAGCTTATTCCCATTTTTCGTAATGGCAAAATTGAAGATGTTTACTGGACATTCAGCTACAGTCCGGTAAATGACGAATCAGATACTGTTGCCGGCGTTTTGGTTACCTGTAATGAAACTACGGAAAAAATTAAAAACCTGGCCGATCTGAAAACAAGGGATAAGGAGCTGAATTTTACAATTGACGCAGTAGAACTTGGCATTTGGGACCTAAACCTGGTGACCCACAAATTCCGTGGCAATGAACGACTGAAAAAGTGGTTCGGAGTAGGCGATGAAAATGAAATAGAACTTGGGAATGCAATAAATGCCATAGCCGAAGAAGACCGTGAAAAAGTAGCTGAGGCAATAGCTCGTGCAACCGCAAAAGGCTCTGATGGCGTTTACGAAGTTACTTATACAATTGAAAACCCTTCGGATAAAAAACGAATACGAGTAATTGCGAAAGGACGTACAGAATTTGATGAAGAAGGTAACGCAATTCGATTCAGCGGAACACTGGAAGACATTACCAAACAATCTGAGTCATTAAAAAAATTACAGGAGAGCGAAAAGCGCTTTAGAAATACGGTTAAACAAGCCCCGGTAGGGATTACTATTTTACGGGGAGAAGAATGCTTCGTGGAAATGGCCAATCAAAATTATCTTGAACTGGTCGACAGGAAGGAGAGTGATTTTGTAGGCAAACCATTGTATGATTCCCTGCCTGAAGTAAGAGCGGCAGTAGAGCCTTTATTGCAGGGCGTTTTACAAACGGGTATTGCGTTTAAAACAGAGGAATTTCCGATTACCTTAAACAGATTTGGCAGACAGGAGATAGCCTACTTCAATTTTATTTATCATCCGCTCAAAGAGAACGATATCACTACCGGAATAATGGTTGTGGTGACGGAAGTGACAGAATCCGTAAAAGCTAAGCAAAGGGTTGCGGAAAGCGAAAAGCAATTCCGCCAGATGGTTATGCAGTCGCCTATCCCGATGACGATAGTAAGAGGCCCGCACCACATTATCGAAATGGCCAACGCAGTGATGTTCGACCAGATATGGCATCTGAAGGAGAAGGATACAATCGGCAAAAGTATTCTCGAAGTGTTTCCGGAACTGAAAGAACAGAAATATGAAGAATTGCTGAACCGTGTATTTACCAGCGGAGAAACGCACCGGGAAATCGAATCAGTAGCTTACGTAAATGGAAATGATGGTCTGAATAAGTTTTATCTGGATTTTGAATATGCTCCATTATTTGAAACAGATGGAAGGGTTTCTGGCATTATGATTACGGTCAACAATGTCACTGAAAAAGTCGAAGCACGACAAGCAATTGAGTCAAACGAACAGCGCACCAGCGCTTTATTAAAAACAGCACCTTTCCCGATTGGGGTATACATTGGTAAAGACCTGATTATCGAAATTGCAAACCAATCTATTATCGATATCTGGGGAAAAGGACAGGATGTTGTTGGGAAACCTTTTAAAAAATTATTGCCGGAAGTAGAGGGACAAGGAATATTTGAACAATTAGACCAGGTGCTTGAAACCGGGCTTCCAATACACACCTATAACAAGCAGGTTCAAATAGAGGATAATGGTGTAATGAAACATTATTACTTCAACTATAGCTTTAACCCCCTGACTGATGCAGAAGGAAAAGTCTATGGCGTAATGAATACTGCGGCGAATGTTACAGATCTCAATGTTGCCAAACAAAAAATTGAAGAATCCGAAAAACGATTCCGCAATGTCGCCGATAGCGCACCGGTTTTGATTTGGATGTCGGGGCTTGATAAGGAATGTTATTATTTCAATACCGCCTGGCTCAAATTTACCGGCAGGACAATGGAAGAGGAATTCGAGAACGGATGGATGGACGGCATTTTTCCGGAAGATTTAAATCGATGCATCGATATTTATTCTACTTCCTTTGAGCAAAAAAAGGCATTCCAGATGGAATACCGGCTTAGGAGAAATGACGGTGAATACAGATGGATTTCAAACAGCGGGGTTCCAAGGTTTACTACTGACGGGGTTTTCGAAGGTTTTATCGGTGCTTGTATGGATATCCACGAGCAAATCATTTATCAAAAAAAGCTGAAGGAAGACGAAGAGCGCTTAAATATTGTTATCAATGCAAGTGAGCTTGGAACCTGGGAACTGGATTTGAAAACCAACACTGTAAATTATTCCGAACGCTTTATTGAAATTTTTGGCTTTAATAGAAAAGATACTGTTTCCCATGCCGAACTTTTGGCGATGGTGCATCCTGACGATCTTGAAATTCGAACAAAAGCATTTATTGAAGCATACAGAACTGGGGTCTTCCAATATATCTCAAGAATAATATGGGAGGACAATTCTATTCATTGGGTAGAAAGAAAAGGAAAGGTATTTTATGACGAAGAAAATAAACCAAAAAAATTAATCGGAACCATCAGGGACATTACTGATGAGAAAGATTATCAACAAAAGCTACTTGAACGTGAAGAGAAGTTTCGATTACTCGCAGACTCTATGCCACAGTTTGTATGGACCAGCGGAGCAGATGGACACCTTGATTATTTCAATCAATCTGTTTATAAGCAAACAGGGTTAACTGAAGAGCAGGTAATGAATGGCGGCTGGATTGACATTGTACACCCGGACGAAAGGGAGGAAAACATCAAAAAATGGCAGCATGCCGTTTTGACCGGTGAAGAATTCATTTTTGAACACCGCTTCCGGAATAAGGATGGAGAGTATCGCTGGCAACTCAGCAGGGCTATTCCTCATAGAGATGCAAGCGGCAAAATTAAAATGTGGGTTGGAACGAGCACCGATATTCAGGAGCAAAAAATGTTTACCTGGCAGCTGGAACAAAAAGTAGAAGAAAGAACCCGGGAATTGGCGCAACTAAACGAGGCGCTTACTACCAGCGAACAGCGCTATCACCAGATGGTAAACGAGGTGCAGGAATACGCAATCCTGTACATCAATAAAGATGGTGTTATTGAAAATTGGAATAAAGGCGCTGAAAAAATTAAAGGGTACGACGCAGAAGAAATTATTGGTCAGAATTTCTCGGTTTTTTATACAGAACATGACCGTCAGATTAACTTACCTCAGGTACTTTTAGAAAAAGCAAAAACTGTTGGAAAGGTAGTACAGGAAGGACTACGCCGTCGAAAGGACGGTAGTACATTCTGGGCAAATGTTGTCATTTCAGCTATCCATGATGATGCAGGAAATGTGACAGGATTTTCTAAAGTAACGCACGACCTGACTGAACGAAAAGCAGCTGATGATAAAATAAAACAAAATGCCGAACAGCTGGAACTAAAGAACCGCGAACTTGAAAAAATGAATGCCGAGCTGCAATCATTTGCTTACATATCCAGCCATGACCTGCAGGAGCCTTTAAGAAAAATTCAAATTTTCGCTGCCCGTATTCTGGAGAAGGAATTTGAAAACCTGACTGACAGAGGAAAAGACCATTTCCAAAGAATGCAACTTTCTGCAAACAGGATGCAAACACTAATTCAGGACTTGCTGACTTATTCAAGAACAAATGTCACAGACCGGAATTTTGTTAAAAAAGACATTAACGACATCATTGAGGAAGTGCGGTCAGATTTAACAGAGCTCATTCACGAAAAGCAAGCCAGGATAGAGGTTCAGGATTTGTGTGAAGTTCAGATGATACCGTTTCAGTTTGTACAGATGATGCACAATCTGATTGGCAATGCACTGAAATTTTCAAGAGAAGGAATCAATCCTGTGATTAAAATTTCGTGTAAAGATGTAAAAGGTCATGAAACAGGAATTGAAAAGCTAATTCCTGAAAAACATTATTGTCAGATTATTGTTGAAGATAATGGCATAGGATTTGAAGACCAATACAGCGACCGGATTTTTGAAGTTTTCCAACGCCTGCATGAAAAAGGAGAATACAGCGGAACCGGAATCGGTTTGTCGATAGTCAAGAAAATTGTAGAGAATCATAACGGTACAATTCTTGCCTCCGGCATTCCCGACAGTGGTGCGCGTTTTGATATATTTATCCCCTATAGATAGATTTTTCCCGGGAATATGATTTACAAACGCTGGAACTCAAACTGTGGGATTCCTTTGATACCATTATTATAAAAGTCAACAAATCGAAGCTTATAATAGACGTCCTGCTGGTCTTTGATGATATAAAACCGTGTGGCATCGATTGTAAATTTTCCTGCATTAATATTATAGGATTTCCATTCAAAGCCGATCGAAGAGACAAGGCTGCTAAAGGTTACTTTAGCAGCTTTTGACAAATCAATTTCTTCGAAATTTTTACTGTCGGTTTCTTCTCCTGCCGCAGTTTTGTAATGATTGAGCAAGCAGCCGACTACAGAATATCTTAGGTTCAGATCGTAATAAAGATGCGTGTATTTTGTGAATGCTATATCCCATTCTGCCTTAGGTGGTTCCACCATCACTGTCTTACCGCCATTATCAAACGACAAAAAAGAAAAATTATATTTTTCATCTTTTGGAACTTCAATTGTCACTTCTTCTGAATTTTTAAAATCGGCAAACTTAACCATATACTTTTTTTCGTCTGCAGAAAGGAATTGGATTTTGCACACACCCAGATCTGCACCAGACTCATCTGTCCCGCGATTAACTATAAAAATATTTCCTGGCTTCCATTCTCCGATGGCAGTACTGTCGAGACTTCCTGAAGGCATATCAATTTGTGATACAACGCCTGTTGTATCAGAAATATTAACGTCCGAAAGCTGGCTTTTATTGACAGGATAAGCAGTCATTCTGAATTTTGCCCCGTTCAAAATAATTCTTCTCCCTTCAGGCGATGTTTCAAAACCAAGGTCCCAGGCTGTAATTAAATTTTTGCCAACCATCGTATTGTTTTTAAAACTGAAATAAATCTGCCAGCGGTAATCTTCTGACATGTCCACCATCGCCGAAGATTGCTCTCCTTTTGGTTTTAAGGGAACAGGCATTTCCTTATTTAAACAACTGCTAAAGCTCCCGCATAGGAGAATCGAAACCAAAACCTTTATAAAAACTCCTTTCATAAAAACTGAATATCATTTGGAAAATTGGTATCCCACACCGACAAAATAAGTGCGGCCGGTACCCACTGAGATGCTGCTTGTCGAAGATTGATGTGTGCCACCACCACCACCGGATCCGCCACCACTAAAGTTTACATTTTTAATGTCGAAAAGATTTTTACAACCCATTGTCAATGCAATCTTATCTTTTAAAATTTTTTTTGAAACTGTAAAGTCAGCCAATGTATATGGATTGATTGGTAAGAGGAAAACGTTGCTTTGACTATCGATACCCGTACCCGGCATTTTACCGGTATATTTTACAAAAAGAGAAAATGTAGTTTTGTAATTTGGCAACTCATAAGAGACATTGCAGCGCAGCTCGGGAGTGTAGACATACGCAGGCGGCAATCCATACCTGTCTTCAGGCAGCCTGTTCGACCGGCCGATATAAGAACCGCCAACTAATACATTGAGTCCTTTATAATGGCCTGAAAGGTTTATTTGAAGGCCTTTTGTTTTGTACTTTTCAATATTGATATAAGTATATTTATTTGTCGCAGCATCGGCAAGCGCCAAAGCAATCATGTTTTCAATACTGTTATAAAAACCTGAGGCGTCAAGCTTAACGGCAATTGCATTCAGTTTAAAAGCGTAGTTGGCAGCAGCGCTAATGTTGTCTGCTTTTTCAGAACTGAGGTTTTCATTTCCGACGATATCGTGGTTGGAGTCTTTAAACTCAAAAAATAATTCCTTTACCGTTGGAGCCCTGAAACCCTTAGCATACGAGCCACGCAAAACGAGATTCTTTCTTATGGTATACTTAAGATTTACAGATGGAATGACCGGCGATTTGAATGAAGTATTATAGGCATAACGCACTCCAATTCTTCCGGTTAATCTGGTAGTAACATTATACTCCAGACTTCCATACAAAGCATAATCTCCTATTTGCTGGTGCTTATTTAATATTCTCCGTCCGCTACCATTCTCTATATTAATATCATATCCTGATTCATAATTTAGTTTCGTGTTGACAATACTGCTGCTGATTGTTCCACGAGAATTAAAGGATGAGTATTTTGCCGTGTCCTGATCCATAGCTGAGCTCAGAGGGCTTTCCAGTGTTCTTAAGTCTATCGCATAGGTGTTCTTTTCTCTTTTGTATTGATTGTATGCCGCAATAAAACTGAACGTCTTTTTTTTAAATACTTTTCCGTTCGCAAAAACGCTGTAACCTGACCTGTATGTCTTATAAACATCATCAAATGCCTTGTATTCCAATGGAAGCTCAGGCATTCCCCTGTTCGTTATCTTGTCATAAAAGTAATCCCTTTTAAAACGAAAGGTCGTTGCCTTATCGGACCGGAAGGTGTATTGCAAATTCCCGTTATACTCTTCCTTGGGATCCCACTGTAATGACCTTCGGCTATCTGCAACTGCAGGTTGAAAATTTAAATAACGGTTTCCTTCTGACTGGTCCCAACCATCAAAAAAATTGCGGGAACCGGACATCATCAGCGTGTGCTTTCCTTTGTTGAAACCTATATTCGCATTCGCATTGTATTTGCCAATAGACTCAGTATAAGTATTTACGCCTGCTTCAATATTATTCTTTATTGCACTTTTGGTAATAATATTTATCGTGCCGGCAAGTGCGTCAGTGCCGTAATTGACAGACATAGGACCTTCGACCAATTCAATTCGTTCTATATTATAGGTGTTGATCTGAGAGATGTCAATATTTCCATCCTGGCGCCCGATAACAGGTACACCATCAATTAAAATTTTGACGTTTTGACCGGCAACTCCCTGAATGCTCACACTGCTTCCCAGGGCAGGATCCTGCGATACATTAATGTTCATTTCGTTCAGCAATACATCGCGTAAGTTTTGCGCACCCATAGCTGAAATCTTTTTTGCGTCAACAACCCTGATGCGTTGCACGGCATCTTCAATTTTCCGTGGAGCATACTGCCCTGTGATGACTACATCCGACAAAACGTTCTCTCTATACTCCGTCACCGACGTATCATTTTGCTGTGCCAAAGCCATTCCTGAAAAACAGAAAATCAGCAAAAATGCAGGGAAGCCTTTTGTAAAATGATTAGTTGTCATTAAATACAAATAGGTTTTCGAGGGTTAATTTTTCCTTTGCTTTATTCAATATGTTGCTCAATACTTTCAGATCATCCGGACTATACACCATTGTTATCGACTTGGTACTAGTACTTAATGAAATCATTTTAAAGTCCTGGCAGGGGTCGTAACGATGTTCCCGGTAATGGGCATCAATCCTGGTCTCGAAAGAATAAAACTCTTCGATCGATTTGGTCAGCACAACATTACCGAAACCAATATGAAGGCTGTCACAGTTCTTGCAAAAGACCACATATCCGTACTCATTTTTGTGTAGTGTTTTATAGCAGCACATCTACTTAATCGTTTTGTATTTCAGGAATCAAATCGCTTTCTGATTTTCAGATTTTAGTTTTCATTAGAAGCAATCACCGGCAACAAATAAATGTAACCGGTGAATGAACAAATCTATTTACGCTATTGGCAAGTCTTTCACTAAAGTTCTCCATGTTTCCAATTCAGGAATACCTGGCTTGCGTTCACCGAAGAACTGAACAATCATTTCGCCGCTGGCATCAAATATTTCAACCGAAGTAACATCGCCATCAGTGCTTGGTTTCTTTACTATAAAGACAGCATCAATATCCGTTTCATTCAGGTGTAAATTGAATTTTGCATCCAACACATTGTACCAGGGTCCGGTTTCCATCACTTTATTAACCGTGCCGCTGTGGATTTGAATACAACCCCTGTTACCAACAAATACCATAATAGGAACCTGTCGCGCTGAAGCCAAATCCAGCACTTTGCGTGCTGAATTATTGGGCACTTTTTGAACAAAGCCTGTCGGAGCTAAGCGTAACGCCTGTGTGCGCGTTAATTTATGCGTGCGGGTCAAACCAAAAAAATCGTGAGTATCTTTCAGATTCTTCCATCCCTCCTGAAATGCAGAAACATCGATGTCTGTATCAGGCAATTCTGTTTCTGGTGCAGGATAGGAATCAAAAATCAGTTCTGCATATTGATCTTCTGCTTTGAATTTTTCTACCAGCGCATCGTATGCCTCAACATTGCTCAATGGAGTGACATAAATTTTGTGTGTTGCTTCCCCACTTTTATCAAAAACTTGAATGCTCTTGCGATCTCCTTCCGAAACAGCAAATGCATATTTCCAATGCATCATAAACAAACGCAGGTCGATGTCTTTATTCACAGCCAATCCTATCGGACCCTGAAAAGAAAGATTGTCGTAAATTCCTTTGCGTTCGTGTACTACACTATTGTTGCGCGTCAGGGCCATTACTTCACCAAGGTTTATCATGTCCTTCAGTATTTCCTGAAAGGAAGACTTAAGTAAAGTTGTTCCCTCACCTATTCCCAGCGCTACCAATTGCGCTTCACTTACGTTCAATTCCTGCGCTGCATTCCTGATGCGCAATTTTGGGTTCGAAGCCTTAATGCTTTCGTATTGTTCTTTCAAACCCGGAGCTATTGTGTCTGACATTTTTTTTATTTTAAGCGTTAACGAATACATTGTTGCCAACGGGCATCACCATTGCATGGCGCCCCATTGGAGGGTAAAAAATGGACAATGGCAAATCGTATACATCGCTAATGGATGCATCAGTCATTATATCGGCACATGTGCCAAAGCCTTTCATAGCGCCATTTTTCAGTAAAACTATTTTGTCTGCATATTGCAAAGCAAGGTTCAAGTCGTGCAATACGGCAACGACACAATTTCCTTCCCCGGCAAATTCTTTTGCGATATTCAGTGCACTATGCTGGTGACGGATGTCGAGGTTATTGCTGGGTTCATCCATAAAAAGATAACGTGGTTCATCAATTTTCTTTGCACCACTGATTTGCGCCAATACCCTTGCCAGATGAACACGTTGCTGTTCGCCTCCGGAGAGGGTCAGGTAATTTCTGTTCTTTAATTTTTCAATACCTGCTTTTACTAAAACCTCGTTTACGATCATCTCGTCTTCCGAGGTTTCCTTTCTGTTGAAATGTGGGTAACGACCCATCATTACCACTTCGTAAACAGAGAATGGTAATTGCAGTTGATTCTGCTGTTGCATTACCGCTGCAAATGTAGAAAGGTCTTTCGAAGACCAAAAAGTCAATGGTAATTTATTGATAAGAACGTTTCCTGAATTCATTTTCAATGAGCCTGTAATAATCTTCAATAAAGTAGATTTTCCTGCGCCATTCGCACCCAGTATAGCCACCAACTCACCCGGATTTACATCAAATGAAATATCTGAAAGTACCAGTGAGGGCGAGATGCGGAAGTTTATATTTTGAACGTTTAGCATCAGAAGTTTTTTTGAGTCTTTAATTCTTTTACCACCATGTACAAAAAAACCGGCGCGCCTATCATTGAAGTAATTATGCCAATGGGCAACTCTGCAGGAATAAATAAAGTACGTGCGGCGAGGTCTGCGCTTACCAATAACAAAGCACCCATAATCGGAGCAAGAAATAATAAGTATCGATTGTCCGGACCAACGGTAAGGCGAATAATATGTGGCACCACCAAGCCTACAAAACCGATTACACCAGCCACCGCAACAGATGCGCCGACACAGAGTGCTGTCAGCAATACAACGGTCTTTTTTACACGCTCTGTATTTGTTCCCAAATGTGATGCGTTAGATTCGCCCAACGAAAATGCATTGAGCGATTTTGCCATCGCCGGCAGCATAAAAACAGGCAACAATGTGAACGGCAAAATACCTGCGACGTTTCCCCAGGATGCGCCACCGAGACTACCCAGCATCCAGAAAGTAATACTGCGTAATTGCGCATCATTGGCAGCATAAGTAAACAGTCCGGTGCCTGCTCCTGCCAAAGAATTGATGGCAATGCCTGCCAGCAGCATTGTAGCGATTATTGTTTTTCCTCCCGATTGAGATAAGCGATACACAATTATTGCAGTGAATAATGCGCCCGAAAAAGTGATGAATGAAAGAGCATATGTGCCGGAGATTCCGGAAATGGCGGTGACAGAATTAACGCCCAGAACAATAGCCGCAACTGCTGCGAAAGACGCACCGGACGAAATACCGATTAAGCTTGGATCGGCCAGCGGATTGCGAAAAAGACCTTGCATTGCGGCCCCGGAAATGGCCAGTGAAGACCCGATCAGAACAGCCAATAGTACGCGTGGCAGCCTGATAGCCATCAACACGGACTCCTGAACGTCTGTATATTGAACCTGGGAATTGAAGCCAATTCTTTTTGCGAGTATTGCCATTATTTGTAAAGGGGCTATTGCCACTGCACCCATTCCCATCCCTGCAAGCACACTGAGAATGAGCAGCGCACTTACTGTGATGGTAATGATTCTAATTCTTGTTAACTGCATCTAGTTTTTTTGATAATGCTGCTATTGCCTTTCCAAGGCGTGTACCAAAACCAGTGAGGAATTGACCATCCATTTCTATCACTTGCATTTTCTTTCCGGCATTGGTCCTTGCTACACCAGGCACCTTCAATAAGCCCTCCATTCCACCAAGACTTTCAAGGCCACTGGTGAACATAAGAATGACATCAGGATTAGCTTGCAGCAACGACTCTGGTGTAAGTGGTTTGAAATCTTCGAAACCCGTTACCGCATTTTCGCCTCCGGCTAAATTGATCATTGCGTTTGAAGAAGTTTTTTCGCCAGCCACCATCATTGTGCCTGCACCACGTGCATAAATAAACAGCACTTTGGTTTTTTTGCTAAGAGCAACTTTCTCTTTTAAATCAGCATCAATACCATCAAAAATGGCTTGTACTTTATCTGCTCTTCCCAAACTGTCCGCAACGCTTTTAATCAATGCTTTTGTACCATCTACGGAAGTTTCCAGTTTGTAAAGCAAAACTCTGATGTGTGCACTTTTTAATTGCTCAACAATTTCAGGTTTCACATTTTCATCAACGCCTATCACTATGGTTGGCGCTAAAGCGATAATCGCTTCTGCAGACATGCTTCTGTTGTGTCCAATGCTCGGCAATTTTGTCATTGCTTCAGGGTAAGTACTGGTTACATCCACGCCAACTAGCTGATCCTGCACACCAAGTGCGCAAAGTATTTCAGTTGTTGTTCCGCTAATAGAAACAATCTTTTCCTGTTTGGCTTCCGTGGTTTCTTTTTGTCCTTCCGTTACAGTGTTGGGATTGCTTCCGCAGGCGGATAACAACAACATCAATGCAGCGCAAAATGTTTTTAAAATTGACTTTGTCATTTGAAAATGTTTTGAAAAAAATTCAAGAAACACAAGCTGTAAACAGCCTGTGTTTCTATGTTTCAGATTATTTGGTTTATTGAACGATGAGTCTTTGCTGTGTAGCCTGATTATCGGCTACAACACTAATAATATAACTACCTGCATTCAGGTTGCCGCTGTTTAATACTTGTGCGTGCAATCCTTTTGAAGTTTCTAACTGTTTTGTCATTACAACACGACCGGTCATGTCGTATATCTGGGCAATGGCGCTGTTTACATTTGCATCGAAATTGTAAACGATGTTGATTTCTTGGCCATTCACTGCAGGGTTTGGAGACAAGGCAATTGTTGTGTTTGTTTTACTGGTTTCTTTAATCGAAACCGCAGTCAGCAATTGTTTTGTAAAAATCACACTGCCATTTCCGCTTGCACCACTTATCCAACCGGTAAAATTTAATTTCCAGATGTTTCCGTTATTTGTTCTGACAAAATAAACATTCGAGTCTTTGATAATGCCGGAAGTAGATTTCCAGTTATATCCCAAACCATTAATGTTATCGCTGAAGGTAAGCGGCCCATAGGCATCAAATGTTGCTCTTGTTGTTGGATCAACTACAGCCTTTGCAACTTTTAAAGTGTCATTTACCAAAACCCCTGTAACGGTATAGCCTGCAATACCCATTGAAGCATAATCACCTGTGGAATATTGACCAAAGACAAGATCCCACTCTTCGGCAGCCGGTTCGCGGTCGATGGCAGTTTTTGTATCTAAATTAAAGTAGCCGTAGTTTTTTGTGCTGTAAGCACTTTTAGCCAGCGTGGAAGTTGTAGAACCGGAACCATCAAGATTGGCATAGGTAAAGGTGTACGTACCGCTTGCCAGTTTATCAATGGTCAATTTTTTAAAATTTCCAGTTTGCGTTTTTACAATATAGATAGAGTCGCCATTTACATTATGTGAACCCATATCGTAAATACCCCAGCCCAAATCGTAAGGATTAGCTACATCCGCGTATCTGCCCAAAGCACCGTTCCATGCAGTCTCCATATTATACTGAGGTATCCACAAACTAAGTCCGTTGGTATCAACACTTGCCCATCCCGATTTATTCGCTTTCGGGTATACCCAGATTGTTCCGCCACCGCTGTGGTTCACCATTATGTCGGAGCTCATTCCGCCCGAAGCACGGAAGGCGATATCCCAATTGTTTTTTGCCTGCACTCCTTTTTCATCATCAGCAAGGCTATACCAAACCTGATTAGCATACCCGGCGCCCATTACAACAGTGTCGGTAACAACAGTCTGTGCTTTTGCGGCAAATGCGGCAATACTCAATACAGTAATAAGTAATTGTTTTTTCATTTGAAATGTATATTATAAATTAGAAAAAATCTCTCATTTACAGATATGCATATCATAGATGGTGGCCAATCCTGACAAAAGTCAGCAAAGCCTTTCTTGCTCCCGGCCATACCTTCCTATATCAGAAGTTGGCGCACCATTTTTGATATTGATACTTTTTTTAGAAGAGTATCAGCATGCTGAAAATGCTATCAGTATTGTTTGGGGGGAGCAAGTAATTAGGATGCAAAAGAAGGAACTTAAAAAGACTGTTGCTTTTAAAATCAGGAAAAGAACTTTATTAAATCGGGAAAAAAACAAAAGGTTTGGATTATAAAAAGTGCTTTAGTATTTTGCATAGTATTTTTTCTAAATTAAATACGATTCTGTACTGCGCTGCGTTTAAACATCAATATGAAACACTTTTGCATTTGGTTATTCGTGAGCGTTCTTTTACATAAAGGCGCTGCAGCTCAAAAATTAATCATTCAACATTAAAATATCAGAAAAGCGTCTCTATCATAGGATAAACAGAGACGTTTGTTATAAAAATAGGAATATGAAAAAAATACTGTTATTCTGCTGCTGCTCTCTGTTGTTTGTTAGCTGCAAAAAGAATGAGATTAAGTGCTCATCCATCAAGCCTGAACAGGAGAGCCTGCAAGGCACATGGAAACACCAATATGATGCCAGCAAAGTAGAAGATATCACACTCCCCGATGAGTATGAATACCTGCAGTTCAGAGCCGATTCATTTTACGTAAAAATTAATCACCGAGGTGACTTTATATCGCTCACCGGATGTAATTATCTATTCTGGAGTGATTATGTAAAAGGCAAGTATACCTTAAATGGTACAAAATTGCTTTTAACCGGAATTTACACGGAAGTGGATTATTTGACACCACGGTTAGACACCTGTTATAAACGCGGCGTTTATATTGATTCCTTTACTGCAAGTTTTTGCAAGGGACAACTACATTTGGAATGGCTTCATCCAATAACATATAATGAGTATGAAAAGCACATTTATCTCAACAAGCAATAAGTGATAACTTGAAACCCGTAATTTCTAAAAAAGGGTATCGGCATTTCTGAAATTTTCTTATCAGTATTGCTTGGGAGTAAGTAAATTAGAATTCAAAAGAATAAACTTAAAAACACAGAGGCTTTAAATCATGAAAAGAACTTTATTAAATCGGGAAAAATAAACAGCCCGCAATAAATAATTATATGTGTGCTTTAAAAATATTGTAACCACAAATCCACCGCATTTATTACAGTTTCCCATATTGGATTTTTTTTGGCGTGAAAAAAATATTTAGTATAGATACAATGCTTATTTTTTCGCAACTTTGCAGCGATTAATTTTTTCTATTCAAAACCGCCATTATTTGATGGCACGTATATATTTATGGGTTTATTTAGTTTTTTAACGCAAGAAATTGCCATTGACCTTGGTACTGCGAATACGCTTATTATTCATAATGACCAGGTTGTGGTAGACGAACCATCCATTGTAGCGAAAGACAGAACAACGAATAAAATAGTTGCTGTAGGGAAGAAGGCGATGATGATGCATGAAAAAACCCATGAAAACCTAAAGACCATTCGTCCGCTAAAAGATGGTGTTATCGCCGACTTTGATGCTGCAGAAAGCATGTTGCGTGAATTTATCCGCATGGTTTACCCTAAAAAACCCTTATTTCCACCAAGCTGGAGAATGGTTATTTGTATTCCTTCCAGCATTACAGAGGTAGAAAAACGTGCGGTGCATGATTCTGCTGAACGCGCAGGCGCCAAAGAAGTCTACATGATTCACGAACCAATGGCAGCTGCCCTGGGTATTGGTATTGATGTGGAAGAGCCTACCGGCAATATGATTATTGATATTGGAGGTGGAACTACCGGCATTTCTGTAATTGCATTGGGTGGTATTGTTTGCGACCAGTCCGTCCGTATTGCAGGTGACGAATTTACAACTGACATTATGGAAGCTATGCGCCGCTACCATTCCTTGTTGATTGGAGAGCGTACCGCCGAACAAATCAAAATACACGTTGGTTCTGCGTTAAAAGAACTGGACAACCCACCCGATGATATCGCTGTAAACGGCCGCGACCTTGTGACCGGTATTCCTAAGCAAATTATGGTAAGCTACCAGGAAGTTGCCGAAGCCCTGGACAAATCATTATTCAAAATTGAAGAAGCGATTTTAAAAGCATTGGAAAGTACACCTCCGGAACTGGCTGCAGATATTTATCGCCGTGGCTTGTATCTGACGGGTGGTGGAGCATTGCTTCGCGGACTTGACAGAAGAATTGCGCACAAAATCAAATTGCCGGTGCAGGTTGCTGAAGATCCACTACGTGCGGTTGTTCGTGGCACAGGTCTTGCGCTGAAAAATATTGCGAAGATGTCCTTCCTGATGAGATAAAACCCGCTCCGGCAAGGTTTCATTTTTTCAACTATTATTAATTGTCTCCGGGCCCACAATAGTAATTCATTGCGCGTACTCTTTTCCTTTATACAGCGTTTCTTCAACCTTATACTTTTCATAGGGATAGAAATTCTGTGTATTGTCATGATTTCGAAAACGAATACACTGCAGGGAAACGAGATTATGAATTCTGCCAACCTGGGTGTCGCCTTCTGGTATAAAAAACAATCCGGGGTAACCAATTACTTCGGGCTGCGCCAGATGAACGACAGCCTGTTGAATGAAAACATGCGCCTACGGCAGCAAATTGCCCGCTTCTCCGAAACGGATACGCTGAAAGACAGCTCTGTAGTCAGAGGTGTTATTCTGAGCGATTCTGTCCTCAGCATTCAATATGCACATTATACCTATAAAGAAGCACGGGTGGTAAACAACTCCATCAATGCGGCCTCCAATTTTATAACCATTAACCGTGGGTCTAAAGATGGAATCGAACCCAATATGGCCCTGATTTCCAGCACGGGTGTTGTAGGTCGCGTTACCAATGTATCGGCTCATTTTGCAACAGCATTATCCATTTTGAATACCAAACAAAGGCTGAGCGCCAAACTGAAAGACGGTACCACCAGTTTTGTATATTGGGAACAGCCATCGGGACCCGAGGAAATGCTGATGAAAATTACGCAGGCAGAAATTAAAATAAAAAGAGGGGACAGCATTTTAACCACCAGCTATTCCACTCTTTTTCCAGCTGACATGCTTATTGGTACTGTTCAACAGGTTTATATCACCAAGAAAGACAATTCCCGTGTATTGCACATCAAACCTGCCACTAATTTCCGCAATCTGCAGTTTGTATATGCGATTAAAAACAGGTACATAGAGGAAAGAAAACGCCTGGAAGACACTACTCAAAAACAACAAGCCCAAAAGAAAAAATGAGCCAGTATGTAAAATACGTTGTGCAGTTCTTTTTGCTGCTCTTGTTTCAGGTTTTGATACTGAACAATGTGACGCTGCATTGGTGGACACAACCGGAGGGATTTCCGGTATTCACTCCCTATATCTACCCTTTATTTATATTATTGCTTCCTTTCGAAGTGCCGGTATG
>DLGS01000054.1 GCA_002482815.1 Bacteroidetes bacterium UBA7688 | reverse complement strand
GACAGCCGTAAATGGCTGGTGGACGAAGGTTTTGAACAGGAGGAAGCTCACCCAACCGTATTTTAAACAATGAAAATAGCCATATTAGGAGCCGGAGCTGCAGGTTGTTTTGCTGCCGCAAATATTCCCTTCGATGCAAACAACGAAGTGGTTGTTTTTGAAAAAGCCGCACGGGCCATGCAGAAGATAAAAGTAAGTGGTGGCGGGCGCTGTAATGTTACACACGAATGTTTCGAGCTTCCGGCTCTGGTGGAAAAATACCCCAGAGGAAAGCAATTATTGAAGAAAACCTTTCATCATTTTAATCCTTCCGACACCATCAGATGGTTTGAAGAAAGAGGGGTAAAACTGAAGACAGAGCCTGATGGCAGAATGTTTCCGGTGAGCAACGACTCGCAAACCATTATCGATTGCATCTGGGGCGAAATGATGAAACAAAAAGTGCAGGTGCGCTTTCATAAAGGCGTGCTGAGCATTGAGCCAAAGGAAAATCAATACATCATTCATTTTGCGGATAAAAGCAGCTACACTGCAGATAAAATATTGATTGCCACCGGTGGCTTCCCGAAGAAAGACCAATACAGCTGGATTGAAGCATTGCCCCATTCTATCCAAAACCCGGTCCCATCTTTGTTCACCTTCAATTTGCCCAAACATCCCATTACAGAATTGATGGGCGTTGTAGCTGATGCGTCAGTCAAAATTGCGGGAACAAAATTTAAAGAGCAAGGGCCATTGCTCATTACGCACTGGGGTTTTTCGGGTCCTGCAATATTGCGCTGCTCGGCCTGGGCAGCAAGAGCATTGGAAGAGAAAAATTACCATTTCAATATCAGCGTCAACTGGTTGAAAGAGGCTACAGAAGAAGATTTGCGGGAACAATTAATTTCCCTGCGGCAGTTTGAGGGCAAGCAACTGGTACATCATAAAAATCCATTTGGCCTGCCCAAAAGATTGTGGGAATATTTTGTCATCCGCATAGGCATAGCCGAAACAACACGCTGGGGTGATTTGCCTGCAGCACAGCAAAACAAACTGATTGAAACCCTGTTGCGCGATGTGTATGAAGTGAAAGGCAAAACAACCTTCAAGGAAGAATTTGTAACCTGTGGTGGGATAGAACTAAAAGACATTGAACCGCAAACAATGCAAAGCCGCAAGCTGAAGGGCATCTATTTTGCGGGGGAAATTACGGACGTAGACGGTATCACCGGTGGGTTTAATTTCCAGAACGCATGGACAAGTGCCTGGATTGCAGCAAAAGGAATGGTTAATGTTGAATGATTATTGAATCAGGAGTATTTTAGATTTTAGTATTTAGTATTTCAGATGCTTTACCTCCTGGCCTATAAATTCGCCTGTATCATTCAATTCATTCATAATTGTAATAATAGAATTTTAATATTTCAAGCACAAGTAGACTTCCTGAGATTAGTTTTTCGGATTACAGAACGAAAACGCAGGTTTTGATTTGATTATTTATTCTATTTTTGGTTTTGGTTAACATTTAATCAAAGCCAGACCCGGCTCATCCCTACGCTAGAATCCCTTAAGACGAACCATGAAACAAAGTTTTTATTGTACCCTGCTCCTTTTACTTTCAGCTTTCACTGCACATACCCAAACTGTAAATAAGGCATTAGAAAGCTTCCTGAATAATAAACCCGGCGAAGCAGAATCTGCCCTGCTGAAAATAGCCAACGACCCGAATAATAAAGAGCGGGGAAAGGCCGGCGTTGCCCTTGCTGTTATTTATAAGCTCCAGGAAAATGATGAGGAAAAAGTAAAATATTTTGTTCAGGGCATCAAAAACCTGGACAATCCCGACCCGTATATCTATACATTTTGGGGCGATTGCCGCTTTGTCAATTATCCAAAATATGCCAATGAAGTGCTTGATTTCTATGCAAGCAGAAAACAGGTTCATCCAGGCATCAGTTCTGCTTTGCATCATCTGAAAAGAAACATGCTGGAGCGTAGCAATCATTTCGATTCTATCCTAGTACTCAACAAAAACTTTGGCTATTGCAACAAATGGGAAATGCTGGGTAGCTTCGATTATGGCGACGGATATGGTTATCAGAACGACGAAGGAGCATTGGCGCATCCGGAAAGAACATACGAATTCACCGGCAGCCACGGTGCAAAACTCCATTGGTTTCCGGTGATGGAACCGGTAGACGTGAGCAGATTTTATGCACACGATTTTATTGAAATGAATAACAGCGGGAAGGTGTATGCCCAAACTTTCATTCAGTCGCCGGTCGACCAGGAAATGCTGCTCAACATCATCTCCGGATCCGATGTGCGCTGCTGGATTAACGATGCGCTCGTGTACCAGAACAGAAAAAACGTGGAATACATCAGTAGTTTACCCTACCGTTTCACCATTAAATTAAAAGCAGGGAATAACCGCCTCCTGATACAATCGGGCAAAAAGACAACCTATTCCACTAATCTTGAGGTTTTCTTTTCAGACAAAAATTTTGTTCCGGTTACTACACTGAGCTTTGGAACAGACAATAAAAATTACAGCAAAGACAATAGTAATCCGAAGGTCATTACCGACCCGAATGTGGAAAGCTTTAATGCTGCCGAACTGGAGCAATATTCCAAAGAACACCCCAATGATATCCTCGAGCAGATTATGCGCGTGGAAGAGTTTTATGGCAGCGGCGACAAAACCAAAACCCTGCTGGCCCTGAAAAACCTGAGACAGAAATATCCCAACAGCTATTACGTTTCCAACATTTATTACAATAATAAATCCAATGTCAGCTACAGTTCAAAGGATGAATATCTCAACCAGAATTGTGAAGATTGCTTCTCTACCCTGATGCAAAAATATAATGATGCCAAAAATGACAACACTAAAACAAAAGCAAAAGAGGCCTTAATAAAACTGGAAACAAAGTACCCCAACAATTACACGGTACAAATGAGGAAGATCGAAAAGCTCATTAACGATAATGAGCAATCGGAAGCCGAAAAGCTGATAGAAGAAGGATTGAAAAAGTATGAGAACAAAACCGACCTCTATTATTACAAATCGTCTTTATTAAAATCGCAGGGCAAAAAAGAAGAGTATGCTGCATTCCTTCAATCCATATTGCCCGATATGACCAACACTTCCTTCAGCAACAGGCTGGCCGATTATTACCTCGAAAAAAACGACACCACAAACTGGTTCAGAATTTCGCAGCGGGATGCACGCTATAGTTTTTCAGATGAGGACTACTATTCGCAAATCAATATGTATAAGAACAGCAAAAAATATGATTCTGCGGAAATGGTGTTCCAAAAGCTGATGATACGCAAACCGTTTTCGGCCAATATCACCGAGCGGTATGGCGACCTGCTGATAGACAAAGGCAACAAAGCTGAGGCCATGGAATATTTCAAAAAATCGATGGCTTTATATGCACAGGATTATCAGCTGATAAAAAAAATAAGGGATAATACAGGCGAGAAGATGGAGATTGAAGTGCTGGCTCCGCAAACATTGAAAGAAATTTATGCGGCTAAGAAAATCAATAAAATAATCCTGCCACCAAACTTCAGCAGCCGCAGCTGGGTGTTGCTGCACAAAAAAGAAGTCAGCATTATTTATGAAGGGGCGCTTACACAATCGAAATCATACTATTTCTATAAAATACTGAACGATGCCGGCATCAAGGAATTCAAAGAATTGTCCAGTAGTGGCGATGGTTCCGAATTGCTGATTTTTAAAGAAAACGGAGAAGTAAATCTGCCCGAAGGTTATGGAACATGGGTATTGCCGAACCTCAAAGCGGGTGATATCATCGGCATCAAAGAAGAGTCTGGTTCGCGCTCGGGTGGTATCAAAACCACGCTCTACCAAAATGTGGTGACGATAAATAATAATGCACCAGTGGTGGAATCCGAACATCAGATTGTTGTCAGCAAATCCCTGAAAGCTTCACCACAGTTTTTTGGCAACACCAAAGAATTCAAAGTAGAGAAAAAAGAGTGGAACAAACTGTTTGACATGTATACGGTCTCTGCCCACAACCCGCTGTTTGTAGAACCCGAATTGCACAGCTCCGATGCCTATGCCAACTATACGTACATGGCACTCAGCAATTATCAGTCATGGGACGAGATTGCAAAATGGTATTGGGACATCGCATCTTCCACGCTTGTTCCACACGATAGTGTTAGCAGCATAGTAAAGGAAATTCTCAAAAACAAGCCATCTGCCAGCCAGTATGAAAAAGCACAATTACTCTATAGCTGGCTGGAAAATAATATCAATTACAGTTCGCAAAGTTTCCGCCAGGATAATTTTGTTCCGCAAATGCCAAACAAAGTGCTGGAAGACAAACTGGGCGACTGTAAAGACATGGCTGCACTCTATCTGTTGATGTGTAAAGAAATCGGCATTAAAGGCAATTTCGTTCTAGTGGCAATGGACAACAGTGCGGCTGTTTACAACAAGTTTGCCAACAATGCCTTCAACCATTGTATTGCAAAAATATACCCTGATGGCAAGCCGCTGTATGTAGAGCTAACCTCTAAATACCTGCCCTTCGGCAGCAACACCAGTTATTCCAGTTATGGATTCGGATTGGAAGTGAACCCGGAGAAAACAAGTGATATTGCCCCTGTATACAATACAGATAAGGGAGACTTTATGAATATCGTCTCGCATATCAAAGTGGACGCAGGCAATGTGTCCATCAATGAAAATATCGCAGCGGTGGGCATCACCAGTGCTTATCTCAAAGACGCCTTCAGCAAGGCAGACAGCACCCTGATAAACACAGCGCTTCTCAAGCTTATTTCGACACTAAAACCCAACAGTAAAATGTATTCCTGCACCTATAATGCCAAAGAGCTGAACAATGATTCTATCGTAATGAATTATACCCTCGGCAATAATGAAATGTATATTGATGTAGCCGATTTACAAATCTACAAGGTACCTACTTACCTCAACAAGCTGGTGGAGGAATCTGTTTTTGCTAATGATAAAAGAAATACTGATTTGTCCTATTCTGCTCTTGCCGGATTTCTGATGGGTGGCAACAATGAAGTTATTATTGATATCCCTGCGGGTAAAAGCCTCTACAAAATGCCAACCAATGTCAAACTGGACAATAAGTTTTTCAATTTCGAAATTACCTATGCCCTGTCTGCCGACAAATTAAAAATTGACAAGAGGTTTAAAATCAAAAAGGAAAACATCGGAACGGCCGAGTTCTCCGAGTTCAAAACCGAAATGGAGAAAGCTTACAAAGCCGACATTGTCACCGTTGTCATGCAATAACACTAACCAATCTTTATACAATCTATTATGTTCAACAAATCCATCCTTACTGCACTCGCCCTGATACCACTGGTGGCCACTGCGCAATTTAATGTTGCCGTCAATGGCGGTTACACTTTTCATACCGGACCACATCACTCCGATTATGAAAACACCATGGCAGCCGGAGCTACGGACTACAACAATAAAAAGGTCTTTACTTATTCGTCGTCACTCAAACTGGGTTATGCCTTCAAGCACCTGCACGCAGGCATTGGTTTTGACTATGGAAATTATCAGACCAAAAAGGAAACGGAAATCACCGGCCTCAGCTCCTTTGTGCCTTCCTCCAGTTTTGCTGCCGCTACAGGACGTTATTTCACGCCGCATGTTTTTATCAATTACAAAACAAACTTTACACGCAAACTAACTTTCCAGATTGGTGTA
>DLGS01000446.1 GCA_002482815.1 Bacteroidetes bacterium UBA7688 | reverse complement strand
GATGCCAAGGATCCTTAAATTGCTTGTCGAAATAAACATAGTCATAGTTGACCCCCACTTTATTTACAGCACTGTTGTCCCGTATTTTAGTGGCCAAAGCTCTGGCTTCAGTATTTTTCGGATCGCTTTTCAGCAGAATGGTAATGACACTATCTGCTGCTTTCCAGTTTTTCAAATCGATCAATAATTTTGACTTAAGCAATAATAAGGGTGATGAGATTCCGGCATTGCTTAATCCATTGTCTACTACCTTCATAGCTTCATCGATACGATCATTCCAATATTCAAGTGTGGCTAAGCCTAGGTAAGCATCTTCATAGGCAGGTTTTTGTTTGATGGCGATGTTAAACTCCATTCTTGCACTGTCGGTTTTTTTATCCCAGGTATATAAGCGCCCTAAAAAAACATGTATTTCAGTATAATCCGGGGATTTAATCAAAGCCTGGTTTGCCAATTGAATTGCTGAAGGATAATCTTTGTCTTCGAATGCTTTCCGGCGGGCAGCAACAAAAAGTTCGTCTGCTGTCTGAGCCATCAGCAAGGTACTTAACAAACAAAATAAAATGCCCAGGCTGAATATTTTTGACACAAATTTCATAAACACATTATTGGCTAGTATTTTTTCAAAATTAAGAAGATCAATCAGGGTTTTGGTGCCTGATTGAATCCCTGCCGGGTCATTTCGCCCCAGCTGTTTTTCTTTCGGATGATATCAATGTATCCCTTAATGGCAGCCCATACTACAAACGGGTGAAAAATAAATGGTTCTGTTAGGCCGGTCAATAGAAGCTTCATCATGTCGGTCCTGCGGCGATACATGTTGAAGGTAGTAACCTCCATATAGGCGGCAAAGGCAGAATAGGTATATCCGAATGTGATAACAAATAACAATAATGCCAGAAATAAATGCCAGTTGATAATATTAAATATCGCCATCAGCAAAAAGGCAATCATTCCGATGAATTCAATTCCCGGTGCCAGCATTTCAAAGAAAAACCAATAAGGGTAGCTTAATAATCCCAATAATCTGTACTTCGGATTGAAGAACATGATTTTGTGAAGTTTCAACGTTTCTATTGTTCCCCGTGTCCACCTGTTTCTCTGCCTGCCAAGTATTTTAGTGGAGGACGGCGCTTCCGTCCAGCAAAGAGGGTCGGGTACATAAGTGACTCTGTATGGAATTTTTTTTTGCTCCATATAACGTCTCATGCGTACCACCAGCTCCATGTCTTCTCCAACGGTATTATGGTCATAACCTCCCGCTTCAATTGCAATTCTTTTGTCAAATGCTCCGAAAGCTCCTGAAATAAGAAGCAAACCGTTAAGTCTTGCCCACGCCATACGCCCCAGAATAAACGCACGGATATACTCCAGCGATTGCATGCGCGCCCAGTAGTTTTTGGGCAGATGTACTTTCACCAGCATTCCGTCTTTTATTTCACAGGAATTGGCAATCCTGACCACACCCCCGGACGCAATTGTTTTTTCGTTTGTTTCTTCAAGGAATGGTTTTACGAGTTTCAGGATAGCATCCTGCTCCAGTATACAGTCTACATCGATACATACAATCAAATCATGTGCTGCTATATTTATACCCACATTTAATGCATCCGCCTTGCCTCCATTCACTTTATCCACCACCACCAGTTTTTTATATACCGGGTTTGAACTTTTGTAAATTCCTTTTATTTCTTTTGAAGCTATTATGTATTGTACATGCCGCTCTATCTTTTCTAATTGGTAGGCATCTATAAGTTTTTGCAGGCTGTCATCTTTGCTGCCATCGTTTATAATTACCACTTCAAGGTTACTGTAATACAGGGATAAAAGGGATCTGACATTTTCGATTATTGTGGCTCCTTCATTATAGGCTGGTGCCAGAATACTGACGGTAGGAGCATGGGGAGAAGAGGCCAGTAGCCGATAGTCGGTGAGTATGTTTTTCTTGATATATTTCCTTGTTTCTCCAATAGAAAAGAGCCCAATGAAGATATAGAAAAGAAGGAGTGTTACAGAATAAAGAAATACTCCGTAAGTAAGAAGATTGGATATGATTTGCCAGAAACTCATTATGCTTGTTCGTATTGTATTTGCCTTGCAATGGATGCCATCGTTTTATCGGCTTGAAATTTATTCAATATTTTCACATCATTGTTTACAGCTACTAATGCTCTTGTAGCTTCTAGTTTTAAAAAGTCATCATCTTCTTTTAATACTTCCTCCAAAAAAGAAGTGATATTGTTATTACCGATGGTCGCCAGCTGTTGCAGTATCTTCTTTTTATTGTCATTTGTTTCTGTTGGATAGTGGCTGATTAATATCTCAGCAGTACTATCATCAGCAATTCTTCCCAAGGATTTGATGGCCTGTGCCCTGATTTTTACATTTGCGCTTTGAAGGCAATCAGCGACAAGGTCGTGCATATCGAGCTGCCTGTATATATCCGTTAGTTTAAGTGCAAAGTGTTTGACATATTCATTTCCGGATCTCAGCCATAGCGATAGGTTTTGCAGGGGAACAATATCCAGCGTTGAGAGTTGTTCAAGGAGTTTTAATTGTTGCCATTCATGCAAAGGTTCTTCAAGTGATTCGAGAAAAGTTAAGCCTTCAAATCCCCAAAAACCGATTATTGCAGTTTGGGCTTCCATCCTGATGTATTCATTTTTGGAATTCGTGTACAGGTAAATATCGGGCAATTCAGCTTCCTGATCCATCATATAGAGTTCATAGATGCCTTTAGCTTTTTTATGCCATGCGTAGCTTTTGAACCGCGCAATGGAATCGTCCTTTAGTTGAAGGTTTTTATAAAGTTCAACAATACTTTGTGCTGCAGAACCGGTCAGGTTCTTTCTTATTTTTATCAGATTATCTATTAAGAATTCCCTGTTTTTTTCCTTCTTTAAATAGAGTTTCAGTTCCTTGGTAAGGTCAATCACGGGGAATTCTTTTTCACTAATTATCATTCCAATCCACTCATTTATCTGATGATTGATCTGACTGATAATTCGGAACCTTCGTTTTTTGATATATAAGTAAATATAAACCTGGCTTACAAGCAGGAGTGTAATAACAGCAAAAAACATTGATGCTGCATAAAGATGATCGGGCTTCAGTAAATGAAAAAAGGACTCTCGTTGTTTCAAACTATCTACCTTTTATCTGCTTTTTAATTCGGATGATGAGCTCATTGAGGCTGAAAGGTTTGGTGATATAATCATCAGCGCCCAGGTTAAATGCTTCTTCAACAATGTGTTCCTGTCCCATTGAAGAGCAGACAATTACTTTTATATCCTTTTCTTTAATTTTTTTTGATGCGCTGACTATTTCAAGGCCGGAAGCAAAAGGGAGCATAACATCTGTAATAACAACATCCGGAAGTTCCAGATGAAGTTTTTCAAGTCCTTCTTTACCGTCGGCTGAGCAGAAAATTTCAAAGCCTTCCTTTCTTATTTTTAGTTCAAGCGTTTTCAGGATTAAACTATCATCTTCAATCAATAGTATTTTAGTCATTTCAATATCGGTTATCACAAAAATAGTTTTTGCCTTTCATATAATTCCACTTCAGGGAAATAAATTGGTAATTATTAATTTTGCTTTAATTAGAATTCATTATCTATTTTTAATTTCGCCCAACCAAGCATATAAAATGAAAGAAACTGTAATAAGAAAGAATAACATTAAAATCCTTGGCGATATAAATAGTTCCCAGGCAATTGTTTTTGGCCATGGGTTCGGAACAGATCAGAAGGCTTGGTCTGGAATTATTCCTGCATTTGAGGATAAGTACAAAATTGTTGTTTACGACAACGTCGGTGCTGGCGGGTCGGATCCGCAGGCATTTAGTCCTAATAAGTATGATACGCTCCGCAGTTATGCTGCCGACCTGATTGATATCTGTGAGGCACTACAGATGGATAACATAATAATGGTGGGACATTCAGTTAGTGGAATGATTAGTGTATTAGCTGCTATCAAGCGGCCAGATTTGTTTTCAAAACTCATTTTAATCGGTGCTTCACCAAGATACCTGAATGATGAAAATTATATTGGAGGTTTTGATCAGTCTACCCTTGATCAATTCTATGCCCAGATGGCCTCCAACTATTTCGCTTGGGTAAGTGGATTTGCTCCTGCTGCAATGGCTAATTCCGACAGGCCTTTGCTAGCTCATGATTTTGCAGAAACCCTTAAAGAGATTCGTCCGGACATTGCACAATCTGTTGCGAAAGTTATTTTTCAGTCAGACTATCGAAAGGAAGTTCCGTTATTGAATATAAACACCTTGTTGCTGCAGGCCAATAATGATATTGCAGTGCCACTTGAAGTGGCTCAATATCTCCAGCACAATATTAAAAATAGTACCTTAATGATGGTTGATGCCGAGGGGCATTTTCCACACATCAGTGCTCCTGAAGAAGTAGTATCTGCTATCAAAACTTTTATTTAAACACAAGAAATATCGTGACAACTCATATGAACTGGACGAAATCATCGCTTGATTTTTTGCTGGAGCTCTATAAAATTGAGCACCGTAAAAGTCAGGATTTATTACGAACAGAGACTTCACATTTGCTGCAAAAGTATTCCTCGGCAACTAATATTGCGCTGATTGGCCTGGAGGATGCCATTACGGCCAGGGTGCTGTATTCCTCTCCATCTTTTCTGGAAGGATTTCTGGATGCAGAATACATTGGTTCCTTAATTGCCGCTTCAAAAATCACTCCCGGAGATGCAATACAGATTGGTCTTGATACTTCACTACAGGTGATATTTATTCCTGTCAGTACCTATGGAGTGAAAGTAGTTTATATTTTAGCTTACTCCAGTGATTTTGAAATCAACGAACCTTACATTGAATTTCTGCATTGTGCAGCTACCGGGTTAAAGGAATTTGGCGACAGGGTACAATCGTATTATGCAATTGAAAAACTGAGCAGCCGTTTTAATGCCATACTGAATACCATCCCTCAAGGAGTTGTATTAGTGGATGATGAGGGAAAAGAAGGATGGGTGAACAATCCGGCTGCAAAAATATTGGAAATCGACGAGCATAAGAATACACCTTTGGTTATCGCCATATCAATGCAAAAACTTCGAACATCTGCTGTTAATGCACTTGAAATTTCGCAGAAAGCCAATTTGCTTTTCAGCGGTGAAAATAGTATAACCAAGGATTGGATCTGGATATATGGCTCCCCGATACAGAAAGTTCTCGATGTTGCTTGCGTGCCTACCGTGACAACCAGTATGAGAGGGCGGCTGTGGGTTTTTAATGATATTACCAATGAATATCTGCATAAAGAAGAAATGAAAATACTCAATGCAGAATTGGATGAAAAAAGAAAAATTGCAGACGAGAAAAATAGTGCCAAGTCGGATTTCCTGGCGAACATGAGTCATGAAATTCGTACCCCTATGAATGGAGTAATTGGTATGGCCAGTCTGCTTATAAATACAGACCTGAATGAAGAACAACGTGATTATGCAGAAACTATAAGGGTGAGTGGAGAAGCACTTTTGGGTATCATCAATAATATTCTCGATTTCTCAAAAATAGAATCCGGTAAAATTGAATTGGATAATCACCTTGTGAATATCGGCGATATTGTTGAAGAAGCCTATGATATATTGGGCGTAAAGGCTAATGAGAAAAATCTTGACTTACTCTACTACATAGAGCCGGATGTACCAATGGATATATTGGCCGATGGTACAAAACTCCGGCAGATATTGGTTAACCTTATTGGCAATAGCATTAAGTTTACGGAAATGGGAGAGGTGCTGGTAGCAGTAAGTCTCCTGCAAAAAGAAGAAGAGGATTACAATATTGGAATTAGTGTGAAGGATACCGGTATTGGTATCCCGGCGGACAAATACCATCGTCTTTTTGAGAGTTTCTCGCAGGTTGATTCTTCCACAACGCGAAAATATGGCGGAACAGGACTGGGGCTGACTATCAGTCAAAAACTGGTAAAGGTCATGGGAGGTGAAATACGCGTAGAAAGTGAGTTCGGGAAGGGCAGTAATTTCATTTTCAATATAAAAGTGAAAGCCAATAAGAAGGCTAAACTTTATGCAGTGAAGAAGCAACATTCAGAAAATTCATTGGTAGGTAAGTCTGTTCTGATATTGGATGACAATGCGACAAATCTTAAAATTCTGACGCTTCAGTGTGAACAACTGGGTATGAAAACATTCGCCTTTAGCCATTACAGTGAGGCGATGCAATTCGTGCAAAATGTACAGCCGGATATTGCTGTACTGGATATGCTGATGCCTGATAAGGATGGAATTGATGTTGCTAAATTGATGAAGAAATTATGGCCAGACCTTCCTCTGGTACTTTTTAGCTCTGCCGGACACTTGCCTGTCAGCAGGGCAGAAGCAGAGGTATTATTTGCTATGATTCTTAATAAACCGCTTAAACATGGCCTGCTCGAAAAAGCACTTTATAAAATACTAGAGGCTTCGAAAGGATTTGGCACCGAGAGTAGAATACCTGATTTGGGCAAAACGAACGAATTGCCTGTCAATATATTGATAGCGGATGACAATGAAATTAATCAAAAACTAATCAAACGGGCGTTGGAAAAACTAGGATACAAAAGTGATGTTGTGGAAAATGGATTACTTGCATTACAAGCCTTAGAACAAAAGAAATATCATTTGGTTTTTATGGATATTATGATGCCTGAGATGGATGGTTACGAAGCGACGACTAACATTCTCCAAAAGTTTAAGGGAAGACTTCGCCCGTTAATTATAGCTATGACGGCTAATGCGCTTCAGGGCGACCGTGAGAAAATTCTTTCGCATGGGATGGATGACTATATTCCTAAACCCTTCAAGATGCAGGATGTTAAAGAAAAAATGGATAAATGGAATGCTGACCTTTTAATATTGTGTAATGAACTTTGATAGATATCAATATGTAGATCTTGACGCAATAAGCGAAATTGCTGATGGCGATGCTGAATTTATTAAAGAAATTATAGGTAATTATGTTACGACTGTCTCTGATAGTATACAAGGTCTGATAGATGCTGTAAATAATACCAATTCTGAAAAAGTTGTTTTTTTTGCTCATAAGCTAAAAGGATCGTTTTCTTTTGTAGGAGCTTCCGAGTTGCGAGCATTGGCAATCGAAATAGAGTCAAATTCTTTGACGGTTATGGAGTTGAAAACCCAGATTAATGAAATGATTTTATTGGCAGATAAGGTGGATGTGGAGTTGAAATCAATATTGGATTCTTTGTGATATTGTGTTGGGTTTGCTTTTCATTTCTTTGAAAATTTCAAAACACCAATTCGCCTGCCAAGCCTAACATCAAATACAAATTATCACCTGAAACCCTTATGTAGCGTACAAGCATGGTTGCAAGTTCGAATCTTGTCGTAGCGGCCATTTAGAGAAAGGCCTCAACGTAAGTTGGGGTTTACTTTATTATACGCTAACTGTAAATCCTCTACAACATTGTATTACACTGGATTTCTGTAAGTCCCCCAAATTAGGACACCCATAAAATAGAGTTATACATTCAAATCATTTCCTTTAGCTGTACAATAAAGTTGCTGCAGATATGCGAAAGCTGAATGAATAATCCAGTGAAAATCAGGCTTGGCCTTCTTTTATATTATTCTAAAAAATCGTGGTTTTTTCCCTTAACTATCAATTGGTTGTTTTTGTATGTTTAGTCGGCTAAAGAATAATGCTGGCTGGAAAGAAATTGATGAAATGGATAAGGCTATGAAATGATCAGTGAATTTAAGGTTGATCTGAATTGAAAGAGGAGCAGATTAATAAGCAACAATGATAAAATGAAATGGCATAATTGGATAGTTGGATATTGCTTGATGTTGTGCACTACCGGTGTCTCTACTAAGGCTTTAGGGCAACATTTTGTTCAACGTCATTTTGGGATAGAGGATGGCTTGCCCAGCAACCTTGTTTATGCTGTACTGCAAGATCAAAAAGGTTTTATGTGGTTTGCCACCGATAATGGGGTCAGTCGCTATGATGGGTTAGAATTTAAAAATTTCAGTTCTGCCAATGGGCTACCTGATAATGAGATTGTCAACTTTGCCGAAGATAATTTGGGTCGTATCTGGCTTAGTTGTTATAATGGTATCCCATGTTTTATACAGGAAGGTAAAGTGTACAGCCCTGCCAACAATCCTGAATTAAAGAAACTTGGTCAGTTCGGCTATATGCGTTTTTGCAAGATAGGGGCCAGACTCATCGTCACCCGGGAGGGTACTAATATCAATGGATTTGAAGTGGGGGAACACGGTCAAATACAATCTATTGCTTCAAATGGCAATTTTGCAGAGGCCGGTAATTATATGGTTGATTTGCCGGAGCTGCAAAACGGAAGGATTTTATTATTCAATTCCCGTTGTGTCAAAATCGATTCCTTTGTTTATGTAAAGAAATCGAACCCCATAAGCAAGACTGTCCGATATTGCTCCTGGGGGCCTAATTCATTCGCCCTGGTTTTCAAAGACAATACCTGCCTCACTTACAGCATAGTGGCCAATAAAATAACCTTCCGGAAAAGGTTTAAATTAAAGATGACCATTGAGCAGATCTATAATTTTGATGGAGATTTGTGGGTGCTGGTAAAAGACGAGGGTATTGTCCCCATTGACAAACAGTTTAAACAGGATGCCCGAACAATACGTTTGTTCTCAGGCAAATTGGTTCATTTTGCCATGCAGGATAAGGCGCATAATTTTTGGGCATGCTCTTCCGGTGACGGTGTCTTTATGACACGGTTGAATGATTGCATTATTTACAACGAAAGCCACGGTATTCAGGCAAGCGCCATTCAGAAAATTTCGAGTGATGATAAGTATGTTTATTTTGGCTACAATAATTCAACCATTCAATGCATAAATAACAGGCAGGTCAAAGATATCGTGCGCAGTTTTAAGGATGCCCCTCAGGCCAGGATGCAGTGTTTGTTCATAGACAGCAACTATGTTTTTTTTAGCGCTTTGGATAAAACCATGTTGTTGAACAGAAAAACCGGCGAGGGTAAAATAATAGAAATCGGCAGTGTGAAATGTGGCACTAAAGCCAGAGCAGGAACCCTTTGGGTAGGCACTCACAGCAATTGTTACCAGCTGAAGTTTCCGGATACAATTATTGACAGAATAAAATGCGGGCGTACTACAGCATTATTGGAGCGCAAAAATGGCCAGCTTATTATAGGTACTCTGCATGGTTTGTTGGTATGTAGAAAAGTAAGCGGAAAATGGCTTGTTGATACGATGAAAGCAGGGCTGGATTTACAAGAATTAAGTATTTCCTGCCTGGCAGAATTAAAGGATATTTTGGTGGTTGGCACAACTCAAAAGGGACTTTTACTGTTGCAGGGCAAGGATTATGAATTTGTGCAGCATGCAACAATGCTCAAGGATTTGAACTGTAAAACAGTACAAATTGACGAACAGAACAGAATATGGCTTAGTTCTTTTTCCGGCTTGCATTGTATTCGTATCGGCAAGAGTATTCATCAATACTCCATTCAGGATTATGGCAAATTGATGGGTTTTCGCAACTTGTTTATCAACGATGCGGCCGTTAAAAAAGACACGGCATATGTAGCCTCTTCACAAGGCCTCATTGTTTTTGATGTGAACAAACTGGGACAACAAAATCAAGCTGCATGGCCTGTATATATTACGGAGTTATTGGTTAATGATTCAAATCTGATAAAACCTTCCCTGTCTAACTATTTACTCAGGGCAAATACAAAGGCTGTAGCGTTCCGATTTTCGGCTATTGATTTTGAAAGTTTGGGAAATATCGTATTCCGGTATCGGTTGCTTGGTCTGAATGACGAATGGCAAACCACTAACGAGACTTCTATTCGTTACGAAGCTTTAGCGCCCGGCAATTATACGTTTCAGGTAAAGGCGATGAATGCCCGGCATCAGTGGACAGAGCAAACAGCATTAATCAGCTTTTCAATCGCCCGGCACTGGTGGCAAAGCATATGGTTTTGGTCAGCTATCGCCTTTCTGGGTTTATTCATTAGTTTCTGGGTTATCCGATGGTTCCTGTACCATAAGCATGAAGGACAGTTAAAAGAGGCTTCGATAAAAAAGCATATAGCGGAAATAGAATTAAAGGCAATTAAAGCCCAGATTAACCCGCACTTTATTTTTAATATCCTCAACACTATCCAATATTTTGTGGCGAATGACCAAACAGAAAAAGCAGAAGATTACTTAGGAAAGTTGGGACGCTTATTAAGAAAAACACTTGATTTTTCCAGCAAGACCTTGGTTAATCTTGAAGAAGAAGTTGATTTTATTCAAAACTACCTGAGTTTGGAGCAGCTTCGTTTTGATGAGCATTTTCATTTCAGAATACAGAATGATTTTTCGAAATACTGGGCCGGCATTCAATTTCCCCCGATGGTGATTCAGCCGCATATTGAGAATGCGTTGCGCCACGGTTTCAGAGGCAGGGTAAAGGAAGATAAGAAATTGAACATCCGTTTTGTCCGCATGGATGATGCGTTGATTTGTGAGATAGAAGACAACGGTATTGGCCGGAAGGCAGCTAAAGAACAGCAAGCAACATTTGACAGAGGCCATATCTCCAAGGGCGTAGAACTGTCCCAATCCAAGTTGGCATTATTTGAAGAAATGACCGGCAAAAAAGTAAAGTCAGAAATAATAGACCTCTATGAAGATCTCCACCCTAAAGGCACACTCGTTCGTATAACCATTAAATTATAAAAAATGATCCGCACTATTCTCATCGAAGATGAACCAATTGCGTTAAAACATCTGATGACTTTGCTGAGAAAGTATTGTCCTCAGATTCAGGTTGTGGCTACAGCAGCTACTATCGAAGAAGGGAAACTGGAACTGCTGCAACATCAACCCGAACTCGTTTTGTTAGACATTGAACTTTCAGGGCATAACAGCTTCGAACTTCTGGAGCAGGTCGCCACAATCGATTTTGAGAAAATATTTGTGACAGCTCACGAGCAATTCGGCATTCAGGCTATTAAACATGGTGCCACGGATTATGTCTTAAAACCTATTGATAAACTGGATTTGACTGAAGCCGTAGAACGTGCTGCGGCTAAGATTTATACGAAAAGGATGCTGGCCAATCGGAAACAAATTATCGAGTCTAATTTCAACTATGCGCATCGTTTGTCTTTGCCTGCTCAGGACGGATTGATTTTTGTAGATATCCAGAAGATTATGTATTGCGAATCAGAAGGCAGGTATACCCGTTTCTATCTGGCCCATCAGGATAAGCGAATATTGGTTTCCAAAAATATAGGAGAATATGAAATCCTTTTGCCGAAGCAGATATTTATACGTATTCACAGCCATTATATTGTCAACCTAAGTTATGTGGAGAAATATGTAAAAGGCAGAGGTGGTTACGTTATGCTTAGTAATGGTGCCCATCTTGATGTTTCGGTACGAAAAAAAGATGACTTTTTGGATATTGTAGAAAGTTAGTCAATTGACACACCTGTTACACGAAGCGACACAGATATTACTTCTGTGTCGCTTCGTTTTTAATTATATACTCTCTTTGTTTCCTGATCAGAACAAAGGAATACCCGAACACCTTTAGAAAAAAGTAGGGCGTAATTGAAGACACGTAGTCTTTAGTCGTTTATAAATTTCAATCAATGAAAAGACTAAACAAATTATTTATGATCGTTGCATTACTCATCAGTATGCAATCATCAGCTCAGATGCTTACAGAGACATCCACAGCTACCTGGTTTATCTTTCCTCAGGGTTCCGGAGCTCCATTGGCGGGCTGGACCACAAACCCTCTCGCTTCGCCCGGCTGGATAGCCGCTGGTATTGATCCTTGCACATGGGCTCCTTCTGTAAGTGGAACCTCACAGCGATTATTGGGTTCCACCTTTACTGCTGCCACTCTTGGTACCGCATATTTTTATACTCAATTTGCAGTGGTAGACATTAGCGATATCACTACGCTCACCTTGAGGTATAATGTAGATGATAATGCTACATTTTGGTTGAATGGTACTGTCATTTCCGTTACCGGACCTATAGCCGGCGGTTCTGTAGTTACCCTTACTATCCCGGCTAATACTTTGACCTGTGGCGTAAATACACTTGCCGTACAGTTAACCAACACTATTGCCGGTTGCTTTTTCGTTCAGGCTGATTTAACTGCAGTCAGAAGAGCTGCTGACCCTTCTTCACATCACCACTTTCTTGGCTGCGGAATAGATTGTGATACGATTGAAATGGGCAATCATACGCTATTAGCCAATGGTCTGGGTGGTGTAACCTGGAATGATGGTTCAACAGATACAACAAGAGTATTTTGTGCTACCGGAAAATATATTGCCACAACAACGGTGAATGGTTGTGTTGATATTGACACTTTTAATATTACTATGGATCCATGCTGTGATACTTGTAACTGGAAACTAACCGGAAATTCA
This sequence comes from Bacteroidetes bacterium UBA7688, assembly GCA_002482815.1. Classification (GTDB taxonomy): domain Bacteria; phylum Bacteroidota; class Bacteroidia; order Chitinophagales; family Chitinophagaceae; genus Rurimicrobium. The sequence goes on along the minus strand of DLGS01000446.1, from coordinate 9,029 downwards.
ATTACCGCCGGACGTAATATCCTTGGTACATTAAGCAATGACAATATTCGGATTTTTAGTAACGGATCACAAAGAGGCGTAATAACCAATACTGGTAATTTAGGTTGGAGTACCATCTGGCCAATGACTCCAACAGCAAAATTTCATGTCAATGTTAGTGGTCAAACCTTAACTGATGGAGTTAGGTTGGAAGGCTTATTAGCGAATCAGGATGCAAATGTTCTGACAGTTGACGCTCAGGGAAATGTACATTATCGCTCTTATCCCACTGCTGGGGTAACCAGTATCTGTAGCACTTTGAATTTTGTACCAAAAGTATCTACGGTTACCGGCACTCTGAGTTGCAGTCAGATTTTTGATAATGGTAACAGTGTAGGTATCAACACCACTGGTGGTTTTGCTTATACCAGTTTGGCAGGAGCCAGATTAGGCACCCTGATTCCTCCGGCTGCGGGTACTATCAAATTTGAAGTGAATGGAGTAGCAAGAAGTTTAGCAAATATTGTTACTTCTGATGCCAAATTCAAATCAAATATTCAATCAATTCCGGATGCTATTGAAATTGTAAAATTACTATCCGGGAAAACTTATACATGGAACCAAAACGCACAACAAAATCTGGGAGCTGATAATGGCCGCCATATTGGCTATCTGGCTCAGGAGCTTCAGGAAATAATTCCTGAAGTTGTAATTACAGATAATGAAGGAAATCTTGGGGTTAATTATAATGAGATTATTCCTGTTCTTTCGGAAGCAATTAAAGCACAACAAAAGCGCATTGAGCAATTAGAGGCACAAATTCTGACCCATAAGTCGGCAGCACCTACCGGTTTTGCAGAGAAAAAAGAAACAACATTCGAAGGCGGATTCTTAGCCCAGAATGTGCCAAATCCTTTTTCGGCAGCTACCGAAATAAAGTATCAATTGCCAACTGGTACCCAAAAAGCATCCATTGGTATCTATGACATGAATGGGAAAGAAATAAAATTAATTGTATTGTCTTCTGAAATGTCATTGGGTTCCGTAATGATACAAGGCGGCGATTTGCAACCAGGTATGTATATGTACTCTTTGCTGATAAATGGTCAATATTTTGACAGCAAAAAAATGGTGTTGACTTCTCAGTAGCAGTACGGGTAATGTTAGTCCACTAAAGCAACAAACCGATCCAGATCCTGAACAAAATAGTTTGAAAATTGTACAGGCAGGACGACTTTAATTGAAAAAGCTCAACCCTTTGGTTGGGCTTTTTTTTGTGATGAACAATGGTAGAATCAAAAGTCCTGACCGATTTCATCCTTATCATTCCAACAAATCAAAATGTAAACAATAAGGCCACCTTTTAGCGGTTTGCTTTACCAATTTTACTGTCAGTCATTTTCCAAAATACTGCTGGAATCTTTACCAGGCTTGCATTTCAATTTTCCTTATTAAAAGTTCACTTTTTAAATAACGGCATTGAATTTCCCTTGTATGCGGAATTGTTTTATCCTGAAGTCTACCGTTGGGAAAAAATTGCTGCCGTTGGGAAGGAAGATTTATTGTTTCTCTTCGACGCTTTTACTTTTGGTTTATAGAAGAAATTAATCTCCTTAAAAACTAAAACACAAGCCATGAATAAAAGTCCACCCACCTCAAAGACCGATTCGCTTTTCTAATTTTTTTTATTTAAAACTATATAACAATGAAAAAATATCTTTTAAGTTTACTTTTAGTAACAGGGTTGAATGTACAAGCCCAAACACTACCGTGTACGGATTTTGAAAGCGCTCCGTTAGGACCCGTTCCAACCGGATGGACTTTAACTGCGTTGGGTGGAACTATTGCTTCGGGCGCAGGTCCAAATGGTTCAACAAAATATATTCGAACAACTGATCAGGGTGGAGCTTCCTATTTAAGTAATACCACTCAGTCTTATCAGAATTTGGGAACCAATCATTTAGGTTGCAGTATCAGTTGGGATCAAAGAATTTTTAATGATGGAGATCCGGGTGTTTTAGCAATTAATCCCAGAATCTATTTATACATTGGTCCTGGAGGCCCTGGTGTTACAACCAATTGGATAAGATTTACAGCCATTGGAACATTTATGAGAGAAACCGATGGTTTTTGGACACACACGAGTGCGCCTCTTGTATTAACCACCGGTGGGGTATTCCCGGGTGTTCCGGGCGTTTGGCAATGGGATGCCGCTCCTGGTTTAACCGCAGCAGATTTCAACAATATAATGCTAAACAATACTGGGATAATGTTTGAATGTGACTATACAGGAGCCAGTCAAGCTGAGACCATAGGTTTTGACAACATTTGTGTAGGAGATTGTCCACAACCGGTTGATTCAACTCCGTGTGACGCCAATTTCACTTTGCAGATTAATTACAATTCATTTTATAATCCTTTGTCGTTTGTTCCACAAGCTACAGTTACTGCTTCAGTGAACAATTTTCATCCTACTTCAACATATAGCTATAATTGGGGAGATGGTACAATTACTACACATCCAATATCTAAAATCTACTCACCTGGACCGTTTGCTAATCCTTGCTATACAGTATGTGTTACAGAGACTACTGCAAGTGGTTGCATTTGCAGGTCATGCGTTGATTTTTGTTTGCCAACCACGTCAGTTGTAAGCAGACCATGTGATGATGTAGTAAATCCTCCGGAAGATCCGGGTGGCATTAGTGGAATGAAAAAAACAAATCCAGGATTAAATGGAATCAGTTCAAATGATAAGGTTGAACTCTATCCAAATCCCACAAGTTCGAATTTCGATATCAAATTTAATTTGTCAGATAATGAAGCTGTACAAATTCATATTCTGGATATGACCGGGAAATTAGTTTATGATTATAGCTCAGCGCTATTAATTAAAGGAAGTCAGACAATTAAAGTAAATACCGGTAATTTGCCTTCAGGTTTATACCAGGTAAGACTTAAAACAAGTAAGGGAACAACTACTGAAAAGTTATCCGTTACGAAGTAGGCTTGATTTTTCATATAGAAACGCCACAACAATTTGTTGTGGCGTTTGTTTGATATTGAAACTCAATCTTAAAATTTTAAGATTTACTTTGCCAGACCAAGGCTTTTTTGTTATGCGGTATTTGTTTTATTTGTTTTTTATTCTGGTACCAATGTTCGCCACCGCAAAGGAATATCCTATGCTACGCTACGGGATTGAGGATGGCCTTCCCAGTAATACAATTTATGATATTTATCAGGATGCAGATGGTTTCATTTGGATTGGTACGGATAAAGGAGTTGTTCGTTATAACGGTCAAAAGTTCGAAACATTTTCAACAGCTGAAGGCCTTTCTGATAATGAATGTTTTTTCTTTAAGCCGGATTATAATGGAAGATTATGGATAGGGACTTTCAATGGAGAACTGTGTTATTTTAAAGATGGTATCTTCCATAGTCCGGCCAACACTTCTTTTCTGAAATTACCGGCCAAAGCATCAATAACTGTTGAAATAAATTTGCATTCAGATAGCAGTCTGACATTTTATTTTCAGGATGATCCCGGGTTTTATGAAATAAAGGGAGAAACAATCACCCATTTCCTTAGCCCGCTTATGGAAGACAAATTTGCCAGAGATCATTACCGACATATTGAAAAACCCGGGAAAGGTATTTTTGATATTTATTTTTCTGACGAAAAAATCAGATTCTCCGATAAGTGCGCGTTAATCAGCAGAGAGTCTTACAATCAATTCACCGTAACTAAATTCAGCAACAATAGCGATTCGAGTTATTTTTTGACCTCTAAAAAAGAAATTTTTTCTAACAATGGTTATAAGCTGGATTTTAAAGGGACCGGTAAGTTGAGCAAGTCTCAGCTTTACAGGATATACCGGTATGTAAATCATGAAATTCTAGCAACAGGAAAAGGCCTGATTTTTGACGGTATTATTCAGTTATTGCCAAATTATGAGATTTATTCCGTGCTAATGGATAAGGATGGTGATTATTGGGTAGGTACTGCTCAGAACGGTTTGTTTAAAATAAGTTCCGGATTTCAAAATCAATTTCAGATGAGGACTGCCGGGGATAAACAAGTAATCTTTTCAAAAAGAATTGATGATAAGATGCTGTACACCACAAAAGACCGGGTTACTTTTCTTCTTGATTTAAACACACAACAAAACAAGTGTCTCTTTGACTATACCGCAATTTCGGGAGGAAGGGCTGCAATCAAAAGTGTGCAATGGGTTGAAGGCGATAACTTTTACGATTTTTCTAATGATGATAATTTTGGTATTTATGGGTGGAGAAAATCTTCACCCGATGTGAAGAAATTGGAGATCGGAAATCTCTGGGGTGTAAGCAAATATTTTCGCCTGGGCAGATACCACTATTTTAAATCTCCTAATGGGATATTCTATTACTTAAAAGATAAAATTTTAAATGGTGTAAATCCTGCTAACATTAGATACAATAAGTACTTCCGGGCCGGAACCTATGCTATTGCTATGGATAGGGATAGCTCCATCTGGTTTTCAACTATTAATAACGTTTTCAGAATAGGAGATACCAATGCCGTTATTCAACCTCAGTTTGGCAAATCAACTTTCAGAGAATTTACATTTTGTAATAATTATTTTTTAGGAATTACACATAATAATCAACTCCTGATTTCAGCTAATTATAAAAACGTAAAATCCGTTTTTGATACCATAAAAAGTAATAGTTGCACTTGGGATAAATTTTATCCTGTTAATGACAGCGTCTTATTAATATCGACCAGTAATTATTTCAGGGTTTTGAGTTTTACCAAAAAACAAGATAAAGCAAAGTTCTCCATACGCCTGATAGAGGACCGGATGATTCCATATCAGGCAGATTATGTAATGATTGATAATGAAAGATGCTATTTCTTTAAGGGCAATAATATGAGTAGCTATACTACAGATTATGTCTTGAAAGACGAAGTAATGCCACACTTGAAGTTCATCTCCCTGAAAACAAGAAAGATTACATGCGCTATAAAAGATACACTGAACCTTAAATATTACGATAGCAGAAGTGTCAGTATTCGATTTGCTCCGATTTCCTTTACTCATCACAACCTTGTCTATGAGTATACTGTGGGGCAAGCCGACCAGCCGGACAACTGGATTGTGATTAATAGCGAAGATATAAATCTTTTTAAATTGGGATTCGGCAAATTTGCCATTAAAGTTCGTGCCAAAACAATGTCGGGGAACTATTCTGTTCCGATATCGTTTGTTTTATACATTGATAAACCATTTTGGGCTTCTTTCTGGTTTATCGGCTTGATTTTTTTGATCGGTGTTGTTCTCATTGCATATCTAGCACGATTAGGGGTTAAAGCAAATTTGAAGAAGAGAGAAAATGAACTCAGGTTTCTTAAATCAGAATACAAAGCGCTTAATGCGATGATGAATCCGCATTTTATTTTCAATTCTCTGAACAGTGTTCAGGGACTTATTAATAACAGGGAAATTGCTGCCGCGAATGAATATATCATCATCTTCTCTGACTTGATCCGGCAGAATATGCACAATACCTCCAATGAATTAATCACACTTAAACAAGAGTTGACGCTTGTGGAGAACTATTTACGAATAGAGCAATTAAGGTTAAACGGCACACTTATGTACGCCATAGATATTGAGGAGGGTATAGAAGAGGACGCCATTATGATTCCACCCTTACTTATTCAACCTTTAGTTGAGAATGCAATCAAGCACGGTATCTGGCCAAATGAAGGAAAGGATGGTCGGATTGATTTGAAATTATACGAAAACGAAAACGGACTTTTTATTGAAGTAACAGATAATGGGATCGGTTTGAATAAAGGCCCACAATCAGATACTTCGCATAAATCTTATGCAATGACCAATATTCATCAAAGACTTGAACAATTGTCCAAAATTCACGGCTTGGATATAAAGGTTGAATTAAAAGAAATAGTAGGAAAGGATGGAATAGTGTTGGGTGCTAAATCTTGTATTTCAATAAAACCTGATTAATGCTTTCATCCCCTAAGGTATATCAAGTTGTTTTAGAAAGTCTTCCAGTAAAAGATATTTTCTTCGGCTGATCGGCAGTACTGTAGTATCCTTTAGCCATACGGTAAAGTGTTCGTTCTCTTTATGCAGATGTTTGATGTAATTACAATTGACCAGGTATGATTTATGGATTCTATAAAACAAATTGGCGGGCAATAATTCAATATAATCAGATATAGGTTTACTCATTAAAAAAGTAGACGGTCCATTTTCGTCTTCAAAATAAAATTGAGAATAACTTCTTTTGGCTTCAATATATTTTATCTTATTTATTCCAACAATTCTTGACTCATTTTGACTCTTTAAAATTATTCTTTCAGCGGGAATTTTGTTCGCATATTGATTTCCTGAAATAGAAATTTCATTTTCCCGGTTAAAAGTATATGCCTTTTCTTTTAATAAAAGATGCTGTTCCAGTTTTTTTATTGCATTGCCCAGTTCGACAATGTTAATAGGTTTTAAAATGTAATCCAAGGCACTCAGTTTTAGCGCCCGCAAAGCATATTCATCATACGCTGTAACAAACACAATTTCGAAATTGAAAGGTTCTATTCTTTCAATAAATTGAAATGCATTTTCTCCACGCATTTCAATATCCAAAAAAACCACCTCGGGCTTTGTTTCTGCAATCAACACTTCAGCTTGCTTCGTATTTAGAGCAAAGCCTGTTATTTCAATAGAATTATAAAAATTAGCAGAAAGAATGTTGTGGAGATTCTTACATGCATTTAACTCATCATCCACAAGCAAAGCACGGATAAGCTTAGTTTTCTGTATCACTGTTTTTTGTATTATTGGTTTCGCGAAGATAATTGTATATCGCATCTGTTTCCTGTGCTGATTGAGGTGACATGGTTATTCCATTATAGGGTGAGCAGGGCAAGAATTAATCTTGCTATAAAAATAATTGTTCTAAGACGCCGGATAAGTTCAGATTCAACGCTATCTTTTGGGCTGCTTCGGCTAGCAACTTCGAATCTTGAATGATAATTAGGAGAGCTTTTAAGTTAAGTGAATTTATTAGCAATTCTTTCAAGGTGATTATGCTGCTGAAAAAATCAGAAGGTCAATTATTGGCTGAATTTCGATTTAAAATTGTGATTATAGGAAATACCTAAGAATGACAATATGCTAACTGGTCAAATAGGGGCTTCTAATCTGGTTTTCCAAATTTTATAATTGCCTTTTTCTGATCAATGAAATTGGCTATTCTAATTTAATTCCACTTAAAATTGGGGTCGAAACAATTCGTAACCGCAGTATTATTCCAGATAAATAAAAGTGTAGTTTTGTTGAGCCTGACCCTAAATAGGTTTAAAATAGTCAATAAAATATATGGCAACGTTGTTTATAAAAAATATGGTCTGCAATCGCTGCATTATGGTAGTGCAGAATGAAATGGACAAAAACGGCATAGCAGTAAAAAATATAAAACTGGGTGAGCTTACTTTGGAAAAGGAATTGTCCGGTGAGGAGAAGAAAGTATTAGATAAAGCACTTACCCAATTGGGCTTTGAAATTATTGATGATAAAAAGAGCAGGATTATAGAGCAAATAAAGAATGTTATTATTGACCAGGTGCATTATCACGACGATGATGCAAAGACTAATTTATCGGATGTATTAATCAGCAAGCTTCATCACGATTACAATTACCTGTCTAATTTATTTTCAGAGGTAGAAGGTACTACCATCGAAAAATATTTTATAGCGCAAAAAATAGAAAAGGTAAAGGAACTACTGGTTTATGACGAACTTTCTCTGAGTGAAATTGCTTTTAGATTGAACTATTCAAGCGTGGCGTATCTAAGCAACCAGTTCAAAAAAGTCACCGGACTTACACCAAGCCATTTTAAACAGATTAAGCATGATAAAAGGAAACCCTTAGACGAAGTTTAGAACAACAAAGCAATTCATTAAAAGTATAAGGTATTCATTCATTTTATAACCGCTTTTATTCAGGAAGCGAGCAGTGATTTGACTTTATTATTAGTCCTTGTAAGCAATCAGCAATTTCCTTAAGGGCTTAGGATAGCATAAGTTAATCAGGTCAGGGAAGAGGACGGTAAGTCGTTATACGATAGATAAAAATTACAACATAATTCCATAAAACTACAACACCCGGGTTCTATTTAGTTGCCACCTTTGCTCAAAGAAATAAAGTATTATGGCAACAGAAAATACCGAACTCATTTATCTTCCATTGGAAGATGTGGAAAGCGAACATTGTGCCTTGATTGTAGATAATGGATTGGCACAGATTAATGGGGTAGAAACCCACAAAGTAGAGCTGAATAATCGTAGAGCAGCTATTACAGTAGCAGATAAAAAATCATTAATAGAAGCTGTAAAGGCCATCAAAGATCTAGGTTATGGTGTTACAACGGTAAAGCAGTCTTTCCCTGTGCTGAATATGACTTGCGCTTCCTGCGCCGTAAGTGCCGAAAGCACCGCCCAATATATCCCGGGTGTTATTAGTGCGAACGTAAATTTTGCTACAGCTACACTTTCAGTAGAATACCTGCCCAACATGACCAATCCTTCTGCTATACAGAAAGCAATACAATCGGTGGGTTATGATTTGCTGATAGAAAATAGTACCTCACAGCAGGAAACACTGGAAGCTATTCACGAAAAGAAATGGAAGGCATTAAAGACCAAAACTATTTGGGCCATTATCTTATCACTTCCGGTGGTAGTGATCGGGATGTTCTTTATGGATATACCCTATGCCAATGAAATCATGTGGCTGTTCACTACTCCTGTTGTGCTGTGGATTGGCAAAGATTTTTTCGTTAATGCCTACAAACAAGCAAAGCATCGTTCGGCCAATATGGATACATTGGTGGCATTGAGTACAGGAATTGCCTATGTATTTAGCTTGTTCAACATGCTTTTTCCTGATTTTTGGCATCGGCAGGGATTGCATGCACACGTTTATTTTGAAGCAGCAGCTGTAGTAATAGCCTTTATTCTATTAGGTAAATTATT
>DLGS01000096.1 GCA_002482815.1 Bacteroidetes bacterium UBA7688 | reverse complement strand
TCAGCCAGCTTTCCAGTTGTTTGATATCAAGAGTCGTGTTTCAAACAACTGGAAAGCTGGCTGAAAGAAGGCTTTGATGTTGGTGTACTGAGCGATGCAGGTTGCCCCGGCATTGCAGACCCCGGTGCCGAACTGGCGGCGGCTGCACAAAAACTGGGCGCGAAAGTAATTCCTCTCACAGGACCAAGTTCCATTCTTTTAGCCTTAATGGCCTCCGGACTAAACGGACAAAGTTTTGCTTTTAATGGTTACCTGCAGGTAAAAGAACCTGAGCGTGGTAAGAAAATAAAATCCCTGGAAGCACATTCCCAGAAAGAGAACCAGACCCAGATTTTCATAGAAACACCTTATCGCAATAACAATATGGTGCAGGATATTTTGCGTCACTGCAATCCCAAAACCTTATTATGCATTGCCATCAATATTTGCGCAGCAGATGAAAAAATAATCATGAAAAGCATTGCTGACTGGGCAAAGGAACCTGTTTCATTGCCCAAACAACCTGCCATATTTTTGATACTGGCCAATTAATTATCCAAATTATTATTGGCTATAAAAAATGCCGGAACCTTATTCAGGTGCCGGCATTTCCATATAAATTATTGACTCTTCTTAAAAAACCGTAAGGCTTTTCATTACAATATTCTTCACCTCACTCATCAGTACACGCTCCTGTTGCATACTGTCGCGGTGGCGGATGGTCACCATACTATCTTCTTTAGTTTGATGATCAATCGTTACACAGAAAGGCGTTCCGATAGCATCCTGGCGGCGATAACGTTTACCAATGGCGTCTTTCTCTTCATAAAAACATTTGAACAAAGGACGGCATTCATCCATCAGCTGGTTCGCAATTTCCGGCAAACCATCTTTTTTGGTCAATGGGAAAACTGCCAGTTTTATGGGCGCCAGAAACGGAGGAAATTTCAACACTACCCTGTCGTCTTTTTTCTCTTCGGTACTCAGGTCTTCTATCTGGTAAGCTTCGCTCAGCAACATCATCACCGTTCTGTCCAGGCCGATTGATGTTTCAATTACATAAGGAATATAGTTTCCGTAAGCCTTGCCATTTTCATCAAGGTCGGCATCAAAATATTGCAATTTTTTCTTGCTGTATTCCTGGTGTTGTTTCAGATCGAAATCGGTACGGCTATGCACGCCTTCCACTTCTTTAAAACCCATCGGGAAATCATATTCAATATCACAAGCCATATCAGCATAATGGGCCAGTTTTACGTGGTCGTGGAATTTGTATTTATCTGCACCAATACCCAGGCTGTAATGCCATTTTATCCTGGCTTCCTTCCAATATTCATACCACTGTTTCTGTGTGCCGGGGCGAACAAAAAACTGCATTTCCATTTGCTCGAACTCGCGCATACGGAAGATAAAACCACGGGCAACAATCTCGTTTCGGAAAGCCTTTCCTGTCTGGGCAATACCAAAAGGAATTTTCATCCTGCCGCTTTTTTGTACGTTCAGGAAGTTGACAAAAATACCTTGTGCTGTTTCAGGGCGCAGGTACACTTTATTCTCCTCCGGGTTGTCAGAAGCTACTGCACCAAATTCCGTCGCAAACATCAGGTTGAACTGACGGACCTCCGTCCAGTTGCAAGTGCCGCTTACAGCGCATTTAATATTATTATCTTCAATCAATTTCTTTAATCCTGCAAAATCATCCGCAGCCAGCAAAGCTTCCATTTCATTGAACAGGTTTGTCGCTTTTGTCCAGTTGGCATGATTTAGCAATTCAGGAATATCTGTACCCAACGGACCGCCGGATTCTTTATCCTGTAAACCCAGTTCTTTCGCAGCAGCAGTTCTCAGTTCTTCCACAAAACCCTCAATCAAATGATCGACGCGGTAGCGCTTTTTGCTATCCTTGTTGTCAATCATCGGGTCAGAGAAATTATCCACGTGACCACTTGCTTTCCACACTGTCGGGTGCATAAAAATGGCAGCATCCAGACCCACAATATTGTCGTGCATCTGCGTCATAGAACGCCACCAATAGTCGCGGATATTGCGTTTCAGTTCCACACCATACTGACCATAATCGTATACTGCACCAAGGCCGTCATATATTTCTGAAGAAGGGAAGACAAAGCCGTACTCTTTGCAGTGGCCAATAATATCCTGTAATTTATTTTCGTTTGCCATAAGAATTGTAAGGGCGCAAAGATAATTTGATTTCCGGTTTATGGTCGATGAATTTGAGATAAAAAAAGCCCACCGGGAAAATCCGGCGGGCTTTGCAAAAAATCTTAACGGTATTAGTCCTTATTTACGATCACAGAAGTCATCAGGCGTTTTTCACCTGCCATTTTATCTATACCATGAATGTAAATAGTATAAACTTTACCTGTATTAAAAATCATCGTTGGCAATTCAGCAATTATGTTAGTTGAATTAGTATCGCGAAGCTCCCATTGGTAAACACCCGCATCAATAGCAGTGTAGCCTGATACGTTTTTGTAAGCCATGTTGGCAAAATACTTCTTTCCGGTATCATTGGTCACATCCAGTCTTGGCGCGTTAGGCGACAATTGCAGCATGCGTATCATAGCCTGACCATTTTCGGGATTTTTCCAATCGTCACCTACAAAAATGGTCGTAGGAGTGCTGAATGAATCCACAATAAAAACTGAATAATTCATTTTTTCTTTCAAAATCAATTCAGTCTTAGTCAGTAAAGTATCTTGCGATCCAACCAAAAAGGTATTAACAAACAAGGTTTTTGTTCCTTCTTCAGCGGGCTGATAGCCTGTATTGGCAAGATAACCCAACACAAAATTGTTCAATTTGGTAGAAGTAGAGTCACCCAATTTTATATTAACACCAGGCGTGCTGACACCTGCATGCACAACATTCAGTTTGGCATATTTCTTCACTACTTCTTCTTTCTTGCAGGCCGACAATAAAGATATTCCTGCTATTAGTGCTGCGGCAGCAAGGGTAAACTGTTTTTTCATTTGAAGGAATGTTATTTTATTGAAAGGTCAAATGTAATACATGCAGCATAATTACATGCATCAACCACAATAATAATAGAAATTACTGAAAAGTGCAAATAGAGAGAATGCATTAAAAAGTCTTTCAATTAAAATAATATAAAAAAAGGAGCGCAAAGTGTAAATCCAAATGATATCAGATGCACCACCTTTGTGTTCAATTCTTTATTTAATCACATAAATACAAAAAGAGATGAAAACGACAACCATGTTATTAGCAGGCGCAGCGTTGCTGGCAGGAGGAATAGCTCTTTCAAAAAGAATGTCTAAAGCAGACAAACAAAAAATTAAAGATTTGCTGAAAAACAAGTTTACCAGCAAATTACCTCTTGGATTGGGCCAAAAGCTCAGCGCAACCAATTAAGAGAATTTTCAACAATGTATAAGCAACTAAAGCCACAGCAATGCTGTGGCTTTTCATTTCCCATCAGAAAACCGTAAAATTTTACGTGAAGGAACGTAAACGTTTAGGTTAGGGGACGTAAAATTTTAGGTTGAGGGGGCGTAAACGTTTAGGTCTGGGAAAGATAAACATTTAATTTTTTAATAAAAACACTTTGAAATATAAAATATACTAATTACTATTACTGTTCAAAATGAACAGTAAACGCTCACCTGTAAACAGTATGTACTTGAAATATCCCGGCTTGTTATTCATTGTTTTGTTGCTGTCTGATTGCATTTTTGCGCAGATGCCATCCTATGGAAAATACACCATTACCACACAACCGCTTCAGTTTACATGCAGAGATGTTCCAATTACTGTGGAACGAATTTTCAAACGCAACACTTTAGGCGCTACCCTTGCTTACCGCTTCGATTCAGATTTTGAAAGAAACCCAATAATAGGAGAAAGTAACGGAGCTGAATTTGAGTTTATATCTCCAAGGTTCAAGGCGTTTACTTTCGGTGTAAGTTCAAAATACTTTATCAGTAAGAGATCAAGAATGTATTTTGAAGGCCAACTATTTTCAAGGTTATGGTGGCACAACACCCGATTCCATGAGTTTCCGTACAAAGGGAGTGGGGATGGATGGCAGCATAATACATCAGCAAGAAACAAGGTAGTTGGTTTTAAGCTTTTGTGGGGAACTTCTTTTATTCCCAAAAGGATAAGAAGAGTGAATCCCGTGTTTAATTGGTATGTTGGCGTTGGAATTAGGATGAAATACATTTATGAATATGGCGAAAGCAGACGATATACCTATTATGGACACGGTATCTATGAACCTTATTCTGACAAACATACAGAATGGGCCCCCTCAATGCAAGCCGGCTTCAATCTGGGTGTGGAAATCTTTAGTAAAAACAGACTGGTGAAATAAAATCCGCTATTAATCGTTATCCGTTGCTAAACTTCCAACATATGCGCCTTATTCCATTCTACTGCTTTTATATCATTCCAGCCTTATTCTTTGCAGCTCTTGGGGCTTTCGATATCGGTGCTGATTTAATTCATCAGAAGCTGACGGTGGGAAATTTTGTATTTAATGCGTTGTTGTTTACGCCCTTGCTGATTCGCAAAGCTATTGTGTTCAAAGCTTTTGGAATTATAAGCGGATTATTTTCGCTTTATTTTGCAGTGATTATCCTTGTGTTCCTTAACCAATATCTGGGTGGTGCCCGTTTCAATGTGTTTGAAACCTTTGTGATCGGACCGGTTTTTGTCATCACGCTATTGCTTCTCTCTGTTTCTTTGTTTTATGCAGGCTATACAATGTCAATCAAAAAAACTCCAATTATTTAAGCATTATCAGCTAATTTTCATGGTGTGCCCGGGATATTGGTATTCATTTTCTTTCAGCCATTTCTTCAGCGCTTTAGCCATTTGCCTGTGCGCTCCTGTTGACACTTCTTTCATCCCACGGTCGCCATTCACAGAGGTAAAATGACTGTTCAGCAGAATTCTTTTATCATCTGCAATGAAGACCATAATCTCTCTGTTCCCAGTTTGAATATCCAATACCCTGCTTGATATCTGGAACACTTCGGGAGCATCCGGATTGTGGAAGAAGGCAATATTTTGCCTTTGCAAAAACTGACGGACGAGTTTGATATTTTCATTAACCACAAAATCACTTTTGATGCTGATAAACCTGAAGCTTTTGATGCGCCTGATAACGGCCAGCAGTAAGACCAGACAAACTATTCCCGCGACAAAATAAGGAAGCAAAGCCTGGAAGGTAAAGCCCTTCTTTGCAATACGATCTTCATTAAACAACACAATCATTCCCGCATAAAAAAGAATAAACAATGACATAGACGCCATCCATAACATCGGCCAGATGGTTCGTTTGTTTACCGGGTAGCGCAGGTGCTTTTTGATAAAGCTCAGATCATGCAGCAAAGGACTGTTCCAGTGAGCAGATTCAGGTGTTTCAAGGAGTTTATGCATGTCAATCCAATGGAAAAACAAAGTTAATCAAAAAGAAAAACCACCCTTCAAAAAGAGTGGTTTCAAGCCTTTATTTCGAAACAAATTTATTTCATTGATTGCGCATCTTTCAGGAATTGTTCCAGACCCAGGTCTGTCAATGGATGTTTCAATAAACCCAAAATAGAAGTCAATGGGCAAGTACAAACATCTGCACCGGCTTCTGCACAACGCACAATGTGCAAAGGGTTGCGGATAGAAGCAGCTAATACTTCTGTCATAAAACCCTGTGTGTTGTAAACGTTTACGATTTGCTCAATCAACTGAACGCCGTCCCAGCTGCTGTCGTCAATTCTGCCGATAAAAGGAGAAACGAAAGTTGCACCTGCTTTTGCAGCAAGAATAGCTTGTCCTGCTGAAAAAACCAAGGTACAGTTTGTTTGAATTTCGTTGTCGGTAAACCATTTGATAGCTTTGATACCATCTTTTATCATCGGCACTTTCACCACAATATTTTTGTGAATAGCTGCCAGCTTTTTCCCTTCTGCAACAATTTCATCAAAGTTAACAGACAATACTTCGGCACTCACCGGTCCATCAACAATATCACAAATGGCGCGATAATGGTTCAGGATGTTTTCCGTTCCACTGATTCCCTCTTTTGCCATCAGGGTAGGATTGGTGGTTACACCGTCCAGAATTCCCAGGTCGTTTGCTTCTTTGATTTGTGCCAGGTTGGCTGTATCGATAAAAAATTTCATTTGGATTGTTTTTTCAGCCGCAAAGGTAAAGATTTCAGCTTTAGGAAAAGCGGCGAATCAGGTATTACTTATCATCTTTTAACCATTCATCTGTAAAATGACGTTTACCCTTCTCTTCACCGAACTTACCCGCATTATATTGAGCAGATTTATTCCGTGGTATGGAAAGGCTATTCCAGTCTTGGTTGCTGAACATTTTAGCCAACAAAACAATCTGCCCCACATGATAGCTGTAATGCGCTATTTGCCTGTTAATAGCTTCCAGAACTGTGTGGCCTTCATTGCGGATATAAATTATCCCGTCAAGTTGTTCGTTGGTAATACTATCCAGCGCGCCAAAAAGACAATCCCATCCTGCATTCCATTGGCTCAACAACTCTTCCTTACTATTCAGTATGGGTTCAAATTCCGCATCCCGCTTCCGCCATTCCTTTTCGCCATCGGTCGTCAGGAAATCTGTCCAGCGACTCATCATATTCCCCCAAAGATGCTGAACGATGATAGCAATACTGTTTGTTTCTTCGTTGGGTTGGAAAAATAGCTGATCAGGAGAGACTTGCTCCATCGCTTTTTCGCCCAACTGCTTGTACAACCTGAATTGCCTTTTGGCACTTTCCAAATAATTCATACCGACCTATTTTAAGATTTCAATTCAAAATTAAACATGAAGCAAATGCAATTCTGCACTTATTTTTGCATCAATGAAGATTGGAGTTTATGGATTGTAAATTTGTTGAACGCTCGTGGATTGCTAAGATTGCAGCACGAAGGCTCAGGTATAGACACATAGCGATGGTTGTTGGGAATACAATCCATTTATATGGGGTTTCTAAAAATGATTTTATACAAAATGAGCAATGGTTGCGGCACGAAATGGAGCACATTAAACAATTCAAACAGCACGGGTTTGTCCCGTTTATTTACAAATATCTACTGGAAAGCTTTCGGAATGGTTACCACAACAACAAATTTGAGATTGAAGCAAGGGCTGCCGAAGATGCCGGTAAAATATAAAACGGGGATGACAGTTGTCATCCCCGTTTCGATTAACTTTCTTTACTTTTCTTTTTGAAGATATTTTTGATCTTACCACTTGTTGTAGCAGGGCTATCATCTTCATAATAACCTCCGCCACTCT